>NZ_JBIQNC010000078.1:0-20090 GCF_044462705.1 Xenophilus sp. | reverse complement strand
CATCAGCACCGTGGCGCCGAAGAACAGGGCCAGCCCCACCGCGCCGACGGTGAACCAGTTCGTGCGGCCCGGCGCCGCGTCGGCGGGCAGGCCGGGGTTGTGGCGGGCGTTCCACTTCTCGGGCGCCATCAGGCCGTAGATGATGGCCGTCAGCGCGCAGCCGGCGAAGGTGAAGCCGACGAAGGGGATCAGTACCCAGCTCGCCTGGTCGTCCAGCCCGTACATGCGCGCGCGCTCGATGCCGTACAGGCCCAGCGCGGTCGGGATCGGCAGCAGCCAGCCCAGCCAGTCGCCCAGGCCGTGCAGGTAGAAGCGGTGCAGGCCCAGCGGCCCGCCCAGGAAGGCCAGCCAGGCGGCGACTGTCTTGCTGCGCGGCCGGGGCCGCGCAGCGGCGGCGGCGGCCGTCATCGCGGCGCCTCGCCGGTGCCACGGCGCTGGCGGCAGGCAGGAGGAACGGGGGTGGCGGTGGCGGCGACGTGCTCGTCGCGGCGCGGGCGGAAACGCTGCTGCATGAAGTGGGGAAAGGGCGGGCTATAATGGAAGGCTTTCCAGCGTGTCGCTGGCCGGGTGGCCAAGTCGCGTGTCTCAACGCTGGGGGAACATCGGCGCGTTCCGGAAAGCCCGTTTTCACCGGGGCGCCACTCCACCCGAAGGATAAATCATGGTCGTGATCCGACTCTCGCGCGGCGGCTCCAAGCATCGCCCGTTCTTCAACATCGTCGTGGCCGACAAGCGCACCCGCCGCGACGGCCGCTTCATCGAGCGCCTGGGTTTCTACAACCCGGCCGCCAAGGGCGGTGAGGAAAGCATCCGCGTCGCCCAGGACCGCCTGAGCTACTGGCAGGGCGTCGGCGCCCAGGCCTCGCCCACCGTCGCGCGCCTGATCAAGCAGGCCGCCGCCGCGGCTCCCCAGGCCGCCGCCTGATTGCGCCCGCCGGCGCCCTGAGCGTCCGAACCCAGGCGATGCTGCCCACGCTCGAAGCCGCCGCCCTGCCGGCGGACGCCATCGAGGTAGGGCGCATCCTCGACGCCTGGGGCGTCAAGGGCTGGTTCAAGGTCCTTCCCCACAGCGCCCAGCCCGAGGCGCTTTTTTCTTCCCGCCGCTGGTTCCTGGTGCCGCCCGGCGCCGGCCAGGACGCACCCACCCAGGCCTTCCGCCTGCCGGTGCGCGAGGCGCGCGAGCACGCCGACAGCATCGTTGCCGCCTCGCCGGAGGTGCCCGACCGCACCGCCGCCGAGGCCCTGCGCGGCGCGCGCGTGTTCGTGCCGCGCTCCAGCTTCCCCACGCCCGCCGAGGACGAGTACTACTGGGTCGACCTGATCGGCCTGCCGGTGGTCAACCGCGAGGGTGTGCCGCTGGGCACGGTGCGCGAGCTGCTGGCCACCGGCCCGCAGACCACGCTGGTGCTCGACGCCGAGCAGGACGGCAAGGCCGTGGAGCGCATGATCCCCTTCGTCTCCGCCTTCGTCGACAAGGTGGACCTCGAAGGCCGCCTCATCACCGTCGACTGGCAACCGGACTACTGATGCTCGGAGCGATGCCATGCGCTTCGACGTCCTGACGCTGTTTCCCGAACTGTTCGCGCCCTTCCTCGAAAGCGGCGTGACGCGCCGCGCCTATGCGTCGGGGCAGGTGCAGGTGGTGCTGTGGAACCCGCGCGACTTCGCGCAGGGCAACTACCGCCGCGTCGACGACCGGCCCTTCGGCGGCGGCCCCGGCATGGTGATGATGGCCGAGCCGCTGGCCGCCTGCCTGGACGCGGCGCTGACCGACCGCGGCGAACCGCAGGCGCCGGTGGTGCTGTTCTCGCCCGTCGGCGAGCGCCTCTCGCACGCCGTGGCCCAGCGCTGGGCCGGCGATGCCGAGGGCGCCGTGCTGGTGTGCGGCCGCTACGAGGGCCTGGACCAGCGCTTCATCGACCAGTGCGTCACCCACCAGATCAGCCTGGGCGACTTCGTGCTCTCGGGCGGCGAGGTCGCGGCGATGGCGCTGCTGGACGCCGTGGCGCGCCTGCAGCCCGGCGTGCTGGGCGACGAGGCCGGCCATGCGCAGGACAGCTTCAACCCGGCCCTGGACGGGCTGCTGGACTGCCCGCACTACACCCGGCCCGAGGTCTGGCGCGGGCAGGGCGTGCCGGCGCCGCTGCTGTCGGGCCACCACGCGCAGATCGAGCGCTGGCGGCGCGACCAGCGCCTGGCGATCACCGCCGAGCGCCGGCCGGACCTGATCGACGCCGCGCGCGCCGCCGGCCGGCTGGACAAGGCCGACGAGATACTGCTGGCAAAAAAGCTATAATCAAAGGCTTTTCCGATCCTCTGCCCGGCCGCGGCACCGCCTGCTCGTTGCAGCACCGCCGCCTTTCACGTGTAGCGCGGGCACGATCGCATGCAGGAAGCCATGAACCTCATCCAAACCCTCGAGCAAGAGGAAATCGCCCGCCTGGGCAAGAAGATCCCCGCGTTCGCCCCCGGCGACACCGTGATCGTCAGCGTCAACGTCGTCGAAGGCAGCCGCAAGCGCGTGCAGGCCTACGAGGGCGTGGTGATCGCCAAGCGCAACCGCGGCCTGAACAGCGCCTTCACCGTGCGCAAGATCTCCAGTGGCGAAGGCGTCGAGCGCACCTTCCAGACCTACAGCCCGCTGATCGCCGGCATCGAGGTCAAGCGCCGCGGCGACGTCCGCCGCGCCAAGCTGTACTACCTGCGCGAGCGCAGTGGCCGTTCCGCCCGCATCAAGGAAAAGCTGCCCGGCAAGTCGTCCGGCGCCGCTGCCGCCGCAGCCGCCGAATAAAGGCTGCGCGCCCCGATGCGCGATGCACAGGCCGCCTCCGGGCGGCCTTTTTGCTTTCCGGCGCACACGGCGCCGCGCTTTCCGTGATTTTTGCCGGGAACCGCCGTTCATCCCGCAGGTCGTTCAAATCGTTATATCTTCATCAGCAGTTCGAAAGCCCCCATTGACCACCGCCTCGCACGCCGCCCCCGAAGTGATCAACGTCCTGCCGCCGATGGCGCCGGTCGTCGATCCGCGCGCCGTGCCGGTGTCCAGGGTGGACAGCGACCTGCCCGCGGTCGACCCGCGGCGCCTCGTGGCCGACGCCCTGCGCGAGCGCTTCGCCCACCCGCCGGCGTGGACGCCCGAACTGCGGCGCGAGCCGCGCATGACCGAGCGCGCGCCGGCCCAGGCCGCCGTGCTGGTGCCCATCGTGCAGCGGGCCGAGCCGACCGTGCTGCTGACCGAGCGGGCCACGCGCATGTCCACCCACTCCGGGCAGATCGCCTTCCCGGGCGGGCGGGTGGACCCCGAGGACGCGAACGTGGCCGCCGCCGCCCTGCGCGAGGCGTGGGAGGAGGTGGGCCTGTCCGCCGGCTTCATCGAGGTGCTGGGCCAGTTGCCCACCTACACCACCGTCACCGCCTTCGTCGTCACGCCGGTGGTGGCGCTGGTCGAGCCGGGCTTCCGGCTGCGGCCCAACCCCGGCGAGGTGGCCGACGTGTTCGAGGTGCCGCTGGCCTTCCTGATGGACCCGGCGCACCACCGCCGCCACCAGATGGAGGAGGGCCCGAACGCCCGCCACTGGTTCTCCATGCCCTACCAGGACGGCCCGCACGAGCGCTACGTGTGGGGCGCGACGGCCGGCATGCTGCGCAACCTCTACCGCTTCCTCAGCGCCTGAACACCGCCCGGGGTTGGCGGGCACGCCCGCCTATCATCCAGGGATGAGCTTCTTCGCCATCCTGTGTGCGCTGCTGATCGAGCAGGTGCGCCCGCTTGGCCTCAACAACCCCGTGTACGGCGCCGTGCTGGCCTGGACCCGCTGGACCAGCCGCAACTTCGACGCGGGCAGGCCGCACCACGGCTGGGTGGCATGGACGCTGGCGGTGGGCGTGCCCACCCTGCTGGCGCTGGGCATCCACTGGGCGCTGCTGCACTTCGCGGGCCTGCCCTTCGCCGTGCTCTGGAGCGTGGCGGTGCTCTACGTCACGCTGGGCTTCCGGCAGTTCAGCCATCACTTCACCGGCATCCGCGATGCGCTGGACATCGGCGACGAGGCGCTGGCGCGCTCGCTGCTGGCGCACTGGAAGCAGGTGGACGCCGCCGACCTGCCGCGCAGCGAGATCGTGCGCCACGTGATCGAGTACTCCGTCATCGCCGCGCACCGGCACGTGTTCGGCGTGCTGGCCTGGTTCTCGGTGCTGGCGGCCATCGGGCTGGGGCCGGCGGGCGCGGTGTTCTACCGCATGAGCGAGTTCGTGGCGCGCTACTGGGCGCACAAGAGCCACGCCTCGGTGCAGCCGGCCAGCGAGTCGGTGCAGCAGGCCTCGGCCCGCGCCTGGGGCGCGATCGACTGGCTGCCGGCGCGCATCACCGCGCTCGGCTTCGCGGTGGTCGGCAGCTTCGAGGACGCGATCGACTGCTGGCGCAACGACGCGCGCCGCTTCCCGCATCCCAACGACGGCGTGATCCTCGCCGCCACCTCGGGCGCACTCAACGTGCGCCTGGGCGGCGGGCAGCTGCGCTCCATGCCGCTGCCCGAGACGCTGCCGCAGGCGCAGGCCGGCGAGTCCGGCGGCGCGGCGGCCGCCCTGCCCAGCGGCAGCACGCCGGGGCGCGAGCCGCAGCCGGCGCACCTGCGCAGCGTGGTGGGGCTGGTCTGGCGCTCGGTCGTGATGTGGATGGTGCTGCTGGCTTTGTTGACCCTTGCACGCCTGCTCGGTTGACCTCTTTTTGCCGTGAACGCTGAATCCCCTTTCTGGAGCCCCGGCGTCGCCGGCCTGGAGCCCTACGTGCCCGGCGAGCAGCCGCGCATCCCCGGGCTGGTCAAGCTCAACACCAACGAGCATCCGCTGCCGCCGTCGGCGCATGTCACGCAGGCCATCGCCCGGGCGGCGCACGAGGGGCTGGAGCGCTATCCCGACCCGGAATCCACCGCCCTGCGCGAGGCGCTGGCCGCGCGGCTGGGGCTGGCGCCGATGCAGGTCTTCGTCGGCAACGGCTCGGACGAGGTGCTGGGGCATGCCTTCTTCGCCTTCTTCCGCCGCGCCGAGCCGCTGCTGTTCCCCGACGTGACCTACAGCTTCTACCGCGTGTGGGCGCAGCTCTACGGCATCCCGGCCGAGACGGTGCCGGTGGACGCCGGCCTGCGCATCGACGTGGAGGCGCTGGCCGCGCGCGCGGCGCAGGGCTGCGGCGGTATCGTCGTCGCCAACCCCAACGCGCCGACCGGCATCGGCCTGCCGCTGGCGGCCGTCGAGCGGCTGCTGGCCGCGGCGCCGCAGCGCGTGCTGCTGGTGGACGAGGCCTACGTGGACTTCGGCGGCGAGAGCGCCGTGGGCCTGATCGCGCGGCATCCCAACCTGCTGGTGGTGCAGACGATGTCCAAGTCGCGCTCGCTGGCCGGGCTGCGGGTGGGCTTCGCGCTGGGGCAGGCGCCGCTGGTCGAGGCGCTGAACCGCGTCAAGAACAGCTTCAACTCGTACCCGCTCGACCGGCTGGCACAGGCCGGCGCGCTGGCCTCGCTGGAGGACGAGGCGGCCTTCCGCCGCGGCTGCCGCGAGGTGATGGACACGCGTGAGGGCCTGGCGCTGCAGCTCGAGGACCTGGGCTTCGAGGTGCTGCCCTCGCAGGCCAACTTCGTCTTCGCCCGGCATCCTCGGCGCGATGCGGCGGCGCTGGCCGCCGCGCTGCGCGAGCGGGCGGTGCTGGTGCGCCACTTCCGCCAGCCGCGCATCGATGCCTGGCTGCGCATCAGCATCGGCACGCGGGACCAGTGCAGCGCGCTGGTCGCCGCGCTGCAGGCCGTCCTGGCCGCCTGATCAATACCGCTCGGGGGCGCTCAACTCGGCGAACAGCTCGCCGTAGATCCGGTGGCGGGCGGCGCTGATGTCGCCGGCCGGCTCCACCTGCGCCCGCACGCCGCAGCCCGGCTCGTGCAGGTGGGTGCAGTTGTAGAAGCGGCACTCGCCCGCGTGCTCGGCGATGTCGGGCATCAGCGCCGCCAGTCGCGTGGGCTCGATGTGGCGCAGGCCGAATTCCTGGAAACCCGGCGAGTCGATGAGCGCCGTGCCGCGCGCTTCGTCCACCCAGTACCAGGTGGTCGTGGTGGTGGTGTGCCGGCCGCTGTTGAGGGCCTGCGAGATCTCGCCCGTGAGCGCCGCCGCGCCGGGCACCAGCAGGTTGATGAGCGTGCTCTTGCCCGCGCCCGAGGGGCCGAGCACCAGCGTGGTGTGCCCCTGCAGCCGGCGCATCAGCGCCTCGCGGTCGACCTCGCCCGAGGCCGCCAGCGACAGCGGCATCACGCCGTAGTGCATGCGGCGGTAGGCCGCCAGCCGCGCCCAGGCGCGCTCGAAGGGTTCCACCAGGTCGCTCTTGTTGAGCGCGATGATGGGCCGGATGTGTTCCGCCTCGGCCGCGATCAGCGCGCGGGCGAGCTGCTGCTCGGAGAACTCGGGCTCGGCCGCCAGCAGGATCAGCACCTGGTCGAGGTTGGCGGCGAAGGACTTGGTGCGAACTTCGTCCTGCCGGTAGAACAGGTTGCGCCGCGCCTGCACGCGCTCGATGGTGCCCTCGTCCTCGCTGGGCCGCCACAGCACGCGGTCGCCGACCACCGCCTGGCTCTTCTTGCCGCGCGGATGGCAGATGCGGCGCTCGCCGTCGGGCGTCTCGACGATGCAGTGCCGGCCGTGGCTGGCGACGACCAGCCCCTCGCGCAGCGTGGGATCCGATGCCGCCGGCGCCGCGCCGCGCTTGCCCATCAGGCGTTCACCGCAGCGGCATGAGCAGCGCGTCGGCCCGGCGCGCGCAGTCCAGGTCGGTGACCGAGATGCCGCCCACATCGTGCGTGGAAAAGCGCACCACGCAGCGGTTGTAGTGCACCGACAGGTCGGGGTGGTGGTCTTCGCGGTGGGCGATCAGGGCCAGCGCGTTCACGAAGGCGATGGTCTCGAAGTAGTCGGCGAAGCGGTAGGTCTTCTCGATCGCGACGTCGGCGCCGTCGCCGCGCAGCGACCAGCCTTCCAGCTTGGCCAGGCCGGCGACGACCTCGCTGGGTTTCAGCGCCTTGCGGGCCACGCCCTTCCAGTCGCGGATGGTCAGCATGCTGTCGCTCATGGCGGGTTCCTTGAGAAGGGTTTTCAGGCGCCCATGCGGGCCAGGCGCTCGCTGGCCGGCGGGTGCGAGTAGTAGAACCTCACGTACACCGGGTCGGGGGTGAGGGTGGAGGCATTGTCCTGGTAGAGCTTGAGCAGCGCCGCCGAGAGGTCGCGCCCGCTGGTCTGCGCGATCGCGAAGGCGTCGGCCTCGAACTCGTCGCGGCGCGACAGCTGCGCCATCAGCGGGGCGACGAACCAGCCGAACACCGGCACGGCGAGCATGAACAGCACCAGCGCGAGCGCGTCGTTGGCGCCGGCCATCGACGGCTGCACGCCCAGCCCGGTGTAGAACCAGACCTGCCCCGACACCCAGCCCAGCAGCGCGAAGCCGGCCAGGCCCAGCAGCGCCATCAGCGCCATGCGCTTGAGGATGTGGCGGTGGCGGAAGTGGCCCAGCTCGTGCGCCAGCACGGCCTCGACCTCGCCGGGGGCGAGCTGCTGCAGCAGCGTGTCGAAGAACACCACCCGCTTGGCCGCGCCGAAGCCGGTGAAGTAGGCGTTGGCGTGCGCGCTGCGGCGGCTGCCGTCCATGACGAACAGGCCCTTGGCGACGAAGCCGCAGCGGGCCATCAGCGCGTTGACGCGCTCCTTGAGCGAGGCGTCGGCCAGCGGCTCGAACTTGTTGAACAGGGGCGCGATCCAGGTGGGCACGATGAACTGCAGCAGCGCCGTCCACAGCACCAGCGCGCCCCAGGCCCACAGCCACCACAGCGTGCCGGCCGCACCCATCAGCCACAGCACCAGCGCCGCCAGCGGCAGCCCGAGCGCCGCGCCCAGCAGCAGGCCCCGCACGGCGTCGGCCAGCCACAGCTTCCAGGTCATGCGGTTGAAGCCGAAGCGCTGCTCCAGGCGGAAGGTCTGCCACAGGGTGAAGGGCAGCTCCAGCAGGCTGCCGGCGAGGCTGAAGGCGGCCAGCAGGGCGAGCTGCTGTACCAGGCCCGGGCCCATCCCCTCCAGCAGCAGCCGGTTGAGCAGGTCCAGCCCGCCCAGCAGCGTCCAGCCCAGCAGCACGGCCGCGCCCCAGGCCATCTCCAGCAGGCCGAAGCGGGCCTTGGCGATGGTGTAGTCGGCCGCCCGGCGGTGCGCCGCCAGGCCGATGCTGCGGTCGAAGGGAGGTGGCACGGCGTCGCGGTGGCGCGCCACGTGGCGGATCTGGCGGCTGGCCAGCCAGAACCGCACGGCCAGGCTCAGGACCAGCATGGCCGAGAAGGCGAGGGTGAAGGCGAGCGAGGCGTTCATGGGGGATGCCGAGTGTAGTGGCGGCCCCGCGGCCCGAAACGCGTCGTGGACAATGCGCCGATGCCCGATACCTCCATTGCCTCCGCCCCCGCCGAACTGCGCAAGAGCGACCAGAACCTGGTCTGGCTGGACTGCGAGATGAGCGGCCTGGACCCCGAGAAGGAACGCCTGCTGGAGATCGCCGTCGTCGTCACCGGCCCCGACCTGGCGCCGCGCATCGAGGGCCCGGTGCTGGTCATCCACCAGAGCGAGGCCGTGCTGGACGGCATGGACGCCTGGAACAAGGGCACGCACGGGCGCAGCGGCCTGATCGACAAGGTGCGCGCCTCCACGCTCGACGAGGCTGCGGCCGAGCAGCAACTGCTGGACTTCATCGCCCGCTACGTGCCGAAGCACGGCTCGCCCATGTGCGGCAACACCATCGGGCAGGACCGGCGCTTCCTGGTCAAGTACATGCCGAAGCTGGAGGCGTACTTCCACTACCGCAACCTGGACGTCAGCACCCTCAAGGAGCTGGCGCGGCGCTGGAAGCCGGCCGCCTACGCCGCCTTCAAGAAGCAGCAGGCCCACACCGCGCTGGCCGACGTGCACGAGTCCATCGACGAGCTGGTGCACTACCGCAGCACCTTCCTGCGCCTGTGAAACAGACACCCCCAGTCTCCGCGGACTTCGTTCCGTTTCGCCAACCCCCTCAAGGGGGCACACCCGACGGCCCGGCCAAGCCGGTTCCGTGGGTGTTCCCGCATGGCCTGCTCCGCGGCCGTCGGTTCTGCGGCGCTCGGTACGCCGCCGGCGGTGCGTGATGCAGTGACGGTCGATGCCCGGCAGCGTCGCGCGGCTGCGGTCTAATGCGGCCATGCCGCCTGCCATCCACCCGCTGCTCGCCACCGCCCACGCCCTCGCCGATGCCGCCGCGCGGCAGTCGATGGCCTATTTCCGCCAGCCGCTGGAGATCGTCACCAAGGCCGACGACAGCCCCGTCACGCTGGCCGACCGCGCGGCCGAGCAGGCGATGCGCGACGTGCTCGCCGCGCAGGCGCCCGAGGACGGCATCTACGGCGAGGAGCACGGCCAGCAGCGCCTGGATGCCGGGCGCGTGTGGGTGCTCGACCCGATCGACGGCACGCGCAGCTTCATCACCGGCTCGCCGCTGTGGGGCACGCTGATCGCCGCGTTCTCGGGCGGGCGCGTCGAGCTGGGCATGATCGACATGCCGGTGCTGGGCGAGCGCTGGATCGGCCAGGACGGCGTGGCCATGCGCAACGGCCAGCCGGTGCGCGTGCGCGGCTGCACGCGACTGGCCGAGGCGCGCATCGTCACCACCTCGCCCGACATCTTCGCGCCGGCCGACTGGGCCGTCTTCGACGCCTTGAGCCGCCGGTGCGCGATGCGCCGCTTCGGTGGCGACTGCTACGGCTACGCGCAACTGGCGGGTGGCACGATCGACCTGGTCGTGGAGACCGGCCTGCAGCCCTACGACTACCTCGGCCCGGCCGGCGTCATCGAAGCCGCGGGCGGCGTGATCACCGACTGGGAGGGCCGCCCGCTGGGCCTGCAGCCCGACTGCCGCGTGGTCGCCGCCGCCACGCCCGAGCTGCACCGCGCGGCGCTGGCGGTGCTGCAGGCCCAGTGAGCTTGCATGCTGCGCTGGCTGCTCGTCGTCGTCGTGGCCCTGCTGCTGATGCAGGGCCTCACGGGCTGGCTGCGCAAGCTGGGCTTCGGCCGGCTGCCGGGCGACTTCGAGTTCCGCGCCTTCGGGCGCATCTGGCAACTGCCGATCGCCAGCACGGTGGCGCTGAGCCTGCTGGCGGCGCTGGTCGCGCGGTTGTTGTGAAGCCCTTGCACTCCGGAGCACGATGAAAGCCTGCGTCGACATCGGCGGCACCAAGGTCGCCGTCAGCCTGGCCGAAGACGGCCGGAAGGAACTCCAGGCCCGCCAGGCCGAGCCGACCGCCAAGGAGGGCGCGCCCGACGCCGTCGCGCAGCAGGTCATGCGCCTGATCGACGCGGCCTGCGCGCAGCTCGGCGTGCCGGCCGCGTCGGTGGACGGCGTGGGCGTGTCGGCGGCGGGCCCCTTCATCCTCGACGCCGGCGGCGCCGTCGAACTCGCCACGCCCAACATCTGCGGCGGCCTGGCCGGCCCGGCCCGCGGGCTGCCCAACGACTGGACCAGCGCCGTCATCGAGGCGCCGCTGCGCCGCCGCTACGGCCGCGTGCGGGTGGAGAACGACGCCGTCTCCGCGCTGGAGGCCGAGCGCCGCTGGGGCGCGCTGCAGGGGCTGGACCACTGCGCCTACGTCACCTGGAGCACCGGCGTGGGCGTCGGCCTGTGCGTGGACGGTCGCACCCTGCGCGGCAAGGGCGGCAACGCCGGCCATGCGGGCCACAGCTTCGTCGCCGACGACGACAACCAGCACGCGCTGTGCGGCTGCGGCAACGTGGGCGACGTGGAGGGCCTGGTGGCGGGCAACGCCATCGAGCGCCGCTTCGGCATGCCGGCCGCGCAGCTCTTCGGCGCGGCGCGGGCCGGCGACGCGCGTGCCCTCGGGATCACCGACGGCCTGGTGCGCGTGATGGGCCGCCTGCTCTACAACCTGGTCGTCACGCTCGACCTGCAGCGCGTGAGCCTCGGCGGCAGCGTGTTCCTGCACAACCGCGACCTCCTGCTGCCGCGCCTGCAGGCGCAGATCGACGGCCGGCTGCCGGCGCTGACGCAGGGCGTGCGCCTGGCCGCCGCCGGCCTGGGCGAGCAGGTCGGCGACTACGCGGCACTCGCGCTGGTGGCCTGAGGGCGCACCCGCGCGGCCGGCTCGGCGGCGCGGCCCGGCATCCGCGCCAGCCGCTCCGAGGCGATGCCGCCGAGCCGCCGCAGCCCGGCCTCGATCGCGTCGGACCACGGCCAGCCGCAGTTGATGCGCAGGTAGTGGTCGAAGCGCGCGCCGTTGGAGAACAGCGTGCCCGGCGCCACCAGGATGTGCTCGCGCAGCGCCGCGTCGAACACCGCCATCGACGGCAGGCGCCCGGGCAGCTCCACCCAGAGCTGCAGCCCGCCGGGCGGCAGGTTGATGCGCGTGCCGGCCGGGAAGTGCTGCGCGATGGCGTCGGCCGTGCGCTCGCGCTGGGTGCGCAGCCGCTCGCGCAGCCGGCGCAGGTGGCGGTCGTAGGCGCCGGTGGCCATGAAGCGGCCGGCCGCCGTCTGCGACAGCTCCTCGTTGCTGCGCGTCTGCGCGTACTTGAGCATCTCCACCCGCGCGTGCCAGCGGCCGGCATGGATCCAGCCCAGCCGCAGGCCCGGCGCCAGCACCTTGTGCAGCGAGGCGCAGTGGATGACGTTGCCCGTGGCGTCGAAGGACTTCAGCGCGCGCGGCGGCGCCTCGGCGTCGAGCAGCTCGCTGTAGGTGTCGTCCTCGATCAGCGCGATGCCGTGGCGCTCGCACAGCGCCGCCAGCCGCGCCTTGTGCGCGTCGGGCATCACGCTGCCCAGGGGGTTCTGCAGGTGCGGCACCACCACCACCGCCTTGATGTCGCGGTAGGCGTCGATGGCCAGCTCCAGCGCCTCGACCGACAGGCCGGTCTGCGGGCTGGTGGGGATCTCCAGTGCGCGCATGCCCAGGCTCTCGAGCACTTGCAGCAGGCCGTAGAAGGTGGGCGACTCCACCGCCACCGTGTCGCCCGGCTGCGCCACGGCGCGCAGCGCGAGGTTCAGCGCCTCGATGCAGCCGTTGGTGGGCAGCACCTCCTCGGGCGCCAGCGTCATGCCCACCCGCACCGCGCGCTGCGCCACCGCCTCGCGGAAGGGCGTGCGGTTGCGCGAGGGTGCGGCCAGCGTCAGCATCTCGGGCCGGCGCCGCAGCGCTTGGCCGATGGCGGCGCGCAGCGCCTCGGCCGGGTACAGCGCAGGCGCGCCGCGGGCGATGGAGAAGTCCAGCCGGACCTCGTTGTAGCGGCGGCGGGCGACGAAGTCCGACACCTTCTCGTGGATGCCGACGAACTGCGCCGGGTCGGGCGCGCGGTCGGCGGCGGGCTCGTCCATCGGCGTGGTCTGCAGGCGGCGCGGGCGCCGCACGAAGTAGCCGGAACGCTCGCGCGCCTCGGCCCAGCCCTCGGCCTCCAGCGTGCGGCACACCTGCAGCGCGGTGGACAGGCTCACGCCGTGCAGCTTCATCAGCTCGCGCAGCGAGGGCAGCCGGTCACCCGGGCCGAGCGAGCCGGCCCGCACCGCGGCCAGGTAGTGCTGGGCGATCTGGCGGTAGCGCGGCGGCGTGTGCATGGAGCGATGGTGCGCCGGGCAGGCCGGCCGGCACAGATGCAGTTGGACGCAAAACGACCATAACAGAGGCCGTGCGCGGCCCGCTGTTGCGGCACACGAAGGCATCGCGTGTGCCTGTTCCGCACGGCAGGCCGTTCCTAGGATGAAGCCATCCGCAGACCTCGCCAGGAGCGCACCATGAGCCCCCATCCCTGTCCCCCCGACCGGCCCCTGGCCGCCGGCCAGTCGCTGCAACTGGCGGTCGATGCCGGCACCGCCGTGTTCGCGGCGCAGGGGCGCCTGCGCATCGACGAGCCGCCGCGCTGGCTGGCGGAGGTGGCCGTGCCGGTCGGCCGCAGCCTGGACGAGGGCGAGGGCTGGGTGGTCGAACGGGCGGGCTGGATCACCGTGCGCGCGCTGGGCGGCGCGGCGGCCCGGCTGCGGTGCGTGCCGGCCGGCACGGGCGGCCGCGGGTGGCGGCTGGCGCTGCCCCGCGCCCTGCACGGATGGTTCCGGCCCGCCGGCTGAGTCCGCGCCGGTTCAGAGGAACATGCCGCCCGACACCTCGATGCGCTGGCCCGTCATCCAGCCGTTGTCGGGCCGCAGCAGCGCGGCGACGGCGGCGCCGATGTCGTCCGGCAGCCCGGCGCGGCCCTGCGCCGTGACGGAGGCGACGAAGGCGTTGAGCTGCGCGTTGTCGCGCACCGCGCCGCCGCCGAAGTCGGTCTCGATCGCACCCGGGGCGATGGCGTTGACCGCGATGCGGCGCGCGCCCAGTTCGCGCGCCTGGTAGCGCGTCAGCACCTCGATGGCGCCCTTCATCGATGCGTAGGCCGCATAGCCGGGCAGCGAGAAGCGCGCCAATCCGGACGAGACGTTCAGGATGCGCCCGCCGTCGGCGATCAGCGGCAGCAGCGCCTGCGTGAGGAAGAACGGCCCCTTCAGGTGCACGGCCACCAGTTCGTCGAACTGCGCCTCGGTCGTCTCGGCGAAGGCCGCGTGCACGCCGATGCCGGCGTTGTTGACGAGGTAGTCGAACTGCGTGCGCTGCCAGGTGCCGGCCAGGGCCTGCTTCAGCGCCGCGGCGAAGTCACCGAACCCGCGGGGCTGCGACACGTCCAGCGGCAGGGCGGCGGCGCGCCGGCCCAGGGCCTCGATCTCCTGCACCACTGCCTGTGCTTCGGATGCACTGCTGCGGTACGTGAGCACGATGTCGACGCCGGCCCGGGCCAGGTGCAGCGCGGCGTTGCGGCCGAGCCCGCGGCTGCCGCCGGTGATGAGTGCGATGGGGGTGGTGGTCATGGTGCGTCTGCCTTTCCGAGAAGAAGAGTGGGTTGGAATGGACTTTATGGAGGAACAATCAATGGATAAATACAGAGAAAATCGCTTCACTGTTCAAAAAAAATTGACAAACTGATGGACCTCGACGCGCTGCGCATCTACCTCCTGGTGGCCGAGGCGGCCAGCTTCACCCGCGCGGCCGAGCGCCTGGGGCTGACGCGGGCGCGCGTGTCCACCGTCGTCCAGCAGCTCGAGGCGGAATTGGGCACGCGCCTGCTGCAGCGCACGACGCGCAGCGTGCGCGTGACGCCCGACGGCCAGCTCTTCGCCGAGCGCGCGCAGGCGCTGGTGGGCGACGCCGACGAACTGCAGGCGCTGTTCCAGCGCCAGCCGGCGGCGCTGCGGGGGCGGCTGCGGGTGGACATGCCGGGCCAGCTGTCGAGCCAGGTGCTCGTCCCGCGCCTGCCGGAGTTCGTCGCGGCGCATCCGCAGATCGAGATCGAGCTCAGCAGCACCGACCGCCGGGTCGACCTGGTGCACGAGGGCTTCGACTGCGTGATCCGCGCCGGCGCGCTGCGCGAGTCGGGGCTGGTGGCGCGGCCGCTGGGCGAGCTGGTGCAGATCAACGTCGCCAGCCCCGCCTACCTGGCCGCCTTCGGCACGCCGCGCTCGCTGGAGGACCTGGCGCACCACCGGCTGGTGCGCTACTCGTCCACGCTGGGCGGCGCCGCGACGGGCTGGGAGTACGTGGAAGGCGGCGAGCAGCGGATGCTGCCGATGGCCGCCGTGCTCACCGTCAACAACACCTTCGCCTACGAGTCGGCCTGCCTGGCGGGGCTGGGCCTGATCCAGGCGCCGGCGCTGGGCCTGCGCGGGATGATCGAGGCCGGCCGGCTGGTCGAGGTGCTGCCGGACCTGCGCCCCGAACCGCTGCCCGTGACGCTGCTCTATGCCCACCGGCGCCAGGTGGCGCGGCGGGTGCAGGCTTTCATGGACTGGGTGGCCGGGGTGATGGAGGAGGTGCTGGCGCGCTGAGGGCGCCTGTGCCGCGTGCCTAGCTCACGCGCGGCGCCGAGTTCAGCGCCTCGAGGAAGCTCCTGCGCCACCAGTGCACGTCCTGTTCGCGGATGCGCTGCAGCAGCTTGCGGTGACGCGCCTGCCGCTCGGGCAGGGGCATCTGCAGCGCCTGCTGCACCGTCTCGGCGGTGGCGTGGATGTCGTAGGGGTTGACCAGCAGCGCTTCCCTGAGCTGCTCGGCCGCCCCGGCGAAGCGCGACAGCACCAGCACGCCGGGGTCTTCGGGATCCTGCGCTGCGACGAATTCCTTGGCCACCAGGTTCATGCCGTCGCGCAGCGGCGTCACCAGACCCACGGCCGCGGCGCGGCACAGGCCCGGCACGCGCCGGCGCGCCACCATGCGATGGATGTAGCGCACCGGCATCCAGTCCAGTTCGCCATAGTCGCCGTTGATCGCGCCGCACAGCGACTCCAGCTCGCGCCGGATGGCGCCGTAGGCGTTCACGTCCTCGCGCGTGGGCGAGGCGATCTGGATCAGCGTGGCGCTGCGCCGGTTTTCCGGGTAGTTGGCCAGCAGTTCGCGGAAGGCGCGCACCCGTTGCGGGATGCCCTTGGAATAGTCGAGGCGGTCGATGCCCAGCAGCAGGCGGCGCTTGCTGTACTCGCCCTTCATCGTCTCGTACATGTCCTGCGCATCCCTGGCCCGCGTCAGCGCCTCGAACTCGTCGACATCGATGCCGATGGGAAAGGCGCTTGCGCGCACCGTCTGGCCCCAGCCGCGGAACAGGTCGTTGCCCAGGGACTCGCCCGTGGCCTCGTTGAACACGTAGCGCTCGAAGTGCTGCACGTCCTGCTGGGCCTGGAAGCCGACCAGGTCGTAGGCGAACAGCGAGCGCATCAGCCACTCGTGCTGCGGAATGGCCGCCATGATGATCTGCGGCGGCAGCGGGATGTGCAGGAAGAAGCCGATGCGCTGGCGGCAGCCCATGGCGCGCAGTTCGGCCGCCAGCGGGATGAGGTGGTAGTCGTGCACCCAGAGGATGTCGTCCTCCTGCAGCAGCGGCAGCAGCTTGCGCGCGAACAGCTGGTTCACGCGGCGGTAGCCGTCGATGAAGGCGGCCTCGAAGTCCGCCAGGTCCAGCCGGTCGTGGAACACCGGCCACAGCACCTTGTTGCTGTAGCCCAGGTAGTAGCTGTCGTGGTCCTCGCGGGAGAGGTCCAGCATGGCCAGCGTCACCTTGCCGGCCTGCTGGCGGTGCACCTCGCCCTCGCCGGTGGGCCCGTCCTCCACGATGCGGCCGCTCCAGCCGAACCACAGGCCGCCGCTTTGCTGCAGCGATTCGCCCACCGCCACGGCCAGGCCGCCGGCGGCGGGTTTGCGGGGATCGGCGACGCGGTTGGAAATGACGACGAGACGAGGCATGGGCGGTGGGGATGATGAGTTCAGCGGACGGCCTGGGCGGCGAGGTGGTCGCGCAGCGTGCGCAGCCAGCCGTGCACGGCGGTCGTGCCGGCCAGCCGGTGCTCCGCCTGCGTGGGGCCCTGGCCGACCTTGATGCCGATGCCGCCGGGGCGCGACTGCACGATGGCGAAGCCGGTCTCGTCGGTCGTGTCGTCGCCGGCGAAGACGGGCACGCGGCCCTGGAACGGCGCTTCCTCCAGGAAGGCGTCGATGGCCAGGCCCTTGTTGACGCCGGCCGGCTTGACCTCGACCACGCGCTTGCCGTGCAGCAGCTCGAAGTGCGGGTCGCTGCCGATCACCTCGGCCATCGTGTCCAGGCACAGCGGCCCGAGGTCCGGGGCCAGCCGGTAGTGCAGCGCGATGGCCGCGTGCTTGCGCTCGACCAGGAGGCCCGTGTGACGCGCGGCCAGCGCATTGGCGGCCTCCAGCACGACGGCCAGGTCCGGGGGCGTGCGCTCCTGCAGGCGGCCCTGCGCGTCGCGCCGCTGCACGCCGTGCTCGCCGGCGGCAGGCAGGCGCAGGGGCGCCAGGAAGCGGTCGAGCACGTCGATCTGGCGGCCGGAGACGATGGCCAGCGCGCCGTCCAGCCGCTCGTGCAGCTCGATGAGCAGCGGCACCAGGCCGGGCGCCACCTCGATCGCCTCGGGCGTCTCGGCGATGGCCACCAGCGTGCCGTCGAAATCCAGGAAGAGGGCCGGGTCGCGGTCCGGCAGGGGGGGCGGGGGCAGTTGCATGTCGCGTTTCACCTTAACACGCTGAAACGCGCGGCTGCGTCGGCGGATGCCGCCAATGCGGCGTGGGCGCGCACGCCGCTCAGCGCGGCGGCGCCTCGCCGGCGGCCGCGGCCACCGCCTCGACCCGCGTCGCATGAATCGCCGCACCGACCTGCGGCCCGCGCGCGCCGCGCTCCATCGCCCGGCGCGACACCGTGCCCGTGTCCACGCCGCGCGCGGCGGCCAGCACCGCCAGCAGCCGCTCGCGCTGCGGATAGGGCTGCGCCTCCAGCCCGAGGCGCCCGCGCGCGTCGCATTCGCAGGCCAGCAGTGCATCGGCAAAACGCTGCGGCTTGCGGAAGGCATCGCAGCGCTCCAGCAGCCGCACCAGCGCCGCCGGCCCGAAGCCGGCGCTGCGGTGGATGTTGCCGTGCTCGCGCGCCACCACCTCGGCCAGCTCGCGGATCTCGGTGGGCACGCGCCAGCGTTCGCACAGGCCGGCCAGCAGATCGGCGCTGCGCTGCTCGTGGCCGATGTGCCGCGGCAGCGCCTCGGCCGGCGTGGTGCCCTTGCCGAGGTCGTGCGTCAGGCAGGCGAAGCGCACCGCCAGCGGCGCCTGCAGCCGCGCGCTCATGTCCAGCACCATCATCAGGTGCGCGCCGGTGTCGACCTCGGGGTGGTGCTGCTCGGGCTGCGGCACGCCCCACAGGCGCTCCACCTCCGGCAGCAGCACGGCCAGCGCGCCGCATTCGCGCAGCACCTCGAACATGCGCGAGGGCTTCGCCTCCATCAGCCCGCGCGCCAGCTCCTGCCAGACGCGCTCGGGCACCAGCGCGTCGGCCTCGCCGGCGGCGACCATGGCGCGCATCAGCGCCATCGTTTCCGGCGCCACGGCGAAGTCGTGGAAACGCGCGGCGAAGCGCGCCAGCCGCAGGATGCGGACCGGGTCCTCGCGGAAGGCGTCGGTCACGTGGCGCAGCACCTTGTCCTGCAGGTCGCGCCGGCCGTGGAAGGGGTCGATCAGCGCGTCGATGGGCAGCGGGCGCACGTCGGCCTGCGCGGCGGGCAGTGCCATGGCGTTGATGCTCAGGTCGCGCCGCGCGAGGTCTTCCTCCAGCGTCACTTCCGGCGCGGCGTGCACGACGAAGCCGCGGTAGCCCGGCGCGCTCTTGCGCTCGGTGCGGGCCAGGGCGTATTCCTCGCGCGTGTCGGGATGCAGGAAGACCGGGAAGTCCCGCCCTACGGGCAGAAAGCCCGCGTCGAGCATCTGCTGCACCGTGGCGCCGACGACCACCCAGTCGCGGTCGCTGCCCGGCCGGCCGAGCAGCGCGTCGCGGATGGCGCCGCCCACGAGGTAGTTCTCCATGCCGTCAGTTTAGGCGGCGGTGCGCCGGCCCGCGGCGCATGCGGGCCGTTCAGCCGCGCGACGTGCGGTACGGCTCGTCGAAGGCGACGAAGTCGTGCTCGGACAGCGCCTGGTCGATCCAGGCGCGCACGCCGGGCAGGGCCAGCAGGCGGTCGATGTAGGCCTGCGCCGCCTCGGGCACCGGCAGCCCGTAGGTGCGGATGCGGGTGGCCACTGGCGCGTAGAAGGCGTCGGCGATGCTGAACTCGCCGAAGAGCATCGGGCCGCCGTGCGCGGCCAGGCATTCGCTCCACATGCTGCCGATGCGCTGCAGGTCGCTGCGCACGCCGGCCTGCTCGGCCACCAGGCGCTGGCCGACCTCGCGCAGGTCGGCCTCGATGTTCATGGTGCAGTGGCTGCGCAGCGCGGTGAAGCCGGCGTGCATCTCGGCGCTGATGCTGCGCGCGCGTGCCCGGGCGGCGGCATCGCGCGGCCACAGCGCGCGCTCGGGGAAGCGCTCGGCCAGGTATTCGGCGATGGCCATCGTGTCCCACACGGCCAGGTCGCCGTCGACCAGCACGGGCACCGTACCGGCCGGGTTGATCGCGCCCACGGTGGCCTTGAAGTGCGAGTCCGGGCCGAAGGAGTCGAAGCGCACCATCACCTCCTCGAAGGGGATGCCGGCCTGCGTCATCAGCACCCAGGGGCGCATGGACCAGGACGAGTAGTTCTTGTTGCCGATGTAGAGCTTCAATGCGGACATGCGTTCGTTCTCCTTGCTGAGCCGGCCATGCTAGCCGCGGCCGGCTGCGCCGTTGATGCCGGATGCGGCGGCGATTGATGCGCGCGGCGGCGGCTCAGCGCGGCGGCGGCTCGTCCGGCGTGGCGATCACCTTCTTCGCGGCGACGTCCTGCGCCCGGCGCGGGCCGGCCAGCCGCTCGACCAGGCTCACCAGGTGCGGCACCAGCTGCAGCACGACCAGCGCCAGCAGCGCGCTGAGCACCGCCGTCACCTCGCGCCCCAGGCCGCAGGCCATGCCGATGGCGGCCGTCATCCACAGGCCGGCGGCGGTGGTCAGGCCCTGCACCTGCGCTTCGTCCCTGCCCTGCTTGAGGATGGTGCCCGCGCACAGGAAGCCCACGCCGGCCACCAGGCCCTGGATCACGCGGCTCATGTCGGCCGGCACGATGCCGCTTTGCTGCGGCACCAGCACGAACAGCGCCGAGCCGATGGCCACCAGCATGTGCGTGCGCACGCCGGCCGCCTTGCCCTGCTGCTCGCGCTCGAAGCCGAGCACGAAGCCCAGCACGGCGGCCAGCAGCAGCCGCACCAGGATGCGCACCAGCTGTTCCAGGTCGGGCACGTCGGAGAACTCGGCGGCCACCGTGTCGGCCAGGCGGGTGCTCCAGTCGGATGAGGCCATGGGGCTGCGTGCGTCGGGTGGGGGCTGGGAGGGGCTGCGGCACTGTAGACCGCCGCCCGCCGTGCCGCTGTAGGCGCAGGCCGCCGGTTCAGTGGGGCGCCGGCGGCGGTGGCGCGGCGGCCGGCTGGCCGGGCGGCGGCAGCGCGGCGGGCAGCGGCGCGCCGGCCGCTGCGCTGCCGGCAGTGCACGCAGCGCCTCGATCGCGCGTGCC
>NZ_JBIQNC010000077.1:1891-20101 GCF_044462705.1 Xenophilus sp. | reverse complement strand
GGTCGGCGTAGCCCAGGTCGTCGGCAACGATGAAGATGAGGTTCGGGCGCTTCATTGGCATCAGTCCAGCTTCAGGCCGATCGATTCGACGATCTTGCCGTAGCGCTGCCGGTTGGCTTCCAGGCGGTCGGCCGCGGCCTGGCCCGTCTCGCCCAGCGGCACCATGTCCAGCGTTCCCAGGCGCTGTTTCACCTCGGGCTGGGCCAGGGCATGCTGCAGCGCGCCCTGCAGCTTCTTCACCACCGCATCGGGCGTGGCGGCCGGCACCATGGTCAGGTACAGCACGTCGAAGCCCAGGTCCTTCAAGCCCAGCTCGGCGACGGTCGGCGTCTGCGGCAGCAGCGGCGAGCGCTGGCTGCCCGTGACCGCCAGCGGCCGGGCCTTGCCGGCCTGGATCTGCGGCAGCAGCCCGGGCGTGGCCAGGATGCCGGCCTGCACCTCGCCCGCGATCAAGGCCGTCACGGCGGGCGCATTGCCCTTGTACGGCACGTGCGTGATGCGGGCGCCGGTGCCGCTGGCGAACAGGGCGGAGGCGATGTGCCCCGGGCTGCCGTTGCCGGCCGAGGAGAAGGTCAGTTCCTGCTTCTTGCCCATGTCCGCGAACTCGCGCAGCCCGCTGGCCGGCACGCTGGGGTTGACCGCCAGGGTCAGCCCCGAGGACGAGAGGATCATCAGCGGCTTCAGGTCCTTCGGCGCGAAGGGCATCTTCCGGTAGACGTGCGGGTTGATGGTGAGGGTGGTGTCGATGGTCAGCAGCACCGTGTAGCCGTCCGGCGCGCTCTTGGCGACCGCGTCGGCGCCGATGTTCCCGCCGGCGCCCGGGCGGTTGTCGATGACGAAGGGCTGGCCCAGCTCGGCCTGCAGCGGGATGGCGAGTTGCCGGCCCAGCACGTCCAGCGGGCCGCCGGCCGGGAAGTTGGTGACCAGGCGCACCGGCTTGTCGGGCCAGGCGCTCTGCGCCGAGGCGGTGCCGCCCGCGAGGGCGGCCAGGGCCAGGCCGAGGAGGGAGGCGGCGAGCACGGGGCGGCGGCGCGGCGAGGCGGCGTCGCGGGTGAGGGTACGGGGCATGGGAGTCTCCTGTGGTTGCTGGCGGGCAGGCGCCGTGGCGGCGCGTGTCCGATGACCGCACTCTAGGTGGCGTATCCCCCCGGCACAACTGAAAGCTCGTTGCTTACGTATTCCAGAAATTAATATCTCAGTTGGTTATGCCTTCGAGCAGGTGTTCTTTCGGGAGATCGAGAGCCATGAATTTTTCACGATTGAAGCTGCGCCACCTGCAATGCCTGGCCGTCGTCGGGCAGGAGCGCAACCTCGTGCGTGCGGCCCGGGCGCTGGCCCTGACGCAGCCCGCCGTGTCCAAGACCGTGGCCGAGCTGGAGGACATCGTCGGCCGGCGCCTGCTGCTGCGCCGGCGCCGCGGCGTGGAGCTCACCGCCGCCGGCGAGGTGCTGATGAAGCACGCCGTGGGCACGCTGCGCGCCCTGCAGGAGGGGCTGGCGCAGGCGCTCGAGCAGCCCGAGGCCGACGAGTTGCGGGTGGCCGTCGGCGCCCTGCCCAATATGGCGGCGGGCTTGCTGCCGGCGGCGGTGGCGCGGCTGGCGGCACTGGAACCGGCGCTGCGCGTGCGGGTGGTGAGCGGGACCAACCGCCAGCTCATGGCGCAGTTGCGCCAGGGCGAGATCGACCTGGTGCTGGGGCGCCTGGCGCAGCCCTCGGCGATGGTCGACCTGTCCTTCCGCGCGCTGGGCAGCGAGCCGCTGGTCCTGGTGGCCGCGCCGGGGCACCCGCTGCTGGCGCGCGAGGCGCCGCCCACGCTGGAGGAACTGGCCGGCCACCTGCTCATCGTGCCGGTGCAGGGCACGCTGGTGCGCGACACGGCCGACGCCTTCCTGTACGCGCGCGGCACGCGGCCGCCGCCGCGCCTGGTCGAGGCCACCGACACCAGCTTCGCCCTGGAGCTGCTGCGCAGCATCGACGCGGTGTGGTTCGCGCCGGAGGGCGCGGTGCGCTGCGCGCTGGCGCGCGGCGAGCTGCGGCGCCTGCCCTTCGACACCGGCAGCACCGACGGGCCCGTCGGCGTGACACTGCGGCGCACGGGCGAGCCCACGGTGGGGGCGCGGCGGCTGCTGGAGGCGATCGAGGCCGAACTGGCCGTGCAGCGGCGCGGCGGCTGAGGTGCGTGCGCCGCCTGCGGCCTACTTGGTCGACAGCACCCAGGCCGCCAGCTTCTTCGCGTCGGCCTCGCTGACCTGGGTGTTGGCCGGCATCGGCACCGGCCCCCACGCGCCGGCCCCGCCCTTGAGGATCTTGGTGGCCAGCAGGTCGGCGGCGCCGGCCTGGCCCTTGTACCGCGCCGCGATGTCCTTGAAGGAGGGCCCGACCACCTTGCGCTCGACGGCGTGGCAGCTCATGCAGTTCTTGGCCGTCGCCAGCGCGAGGTCGGCCGCGGCCGGCGCCGCGGCGCCGAGCCAGAGGAGGGCGGCGCTGCCGCAGAGGATGGAAAGACGGAACGGACGCATGGGGCGGGGCGTGGCTGCTGTACAGTGGCTCGCACGGATTCTAGGTAGGGAGCGCGACGTGCCGGCCAGGCGCGCGCCATGCAAGTCGGAGGGGTTGTTCCATGTGGTTTCTCGGTCTGGGTGTGCTGGGTGTCGTCCTCAAGCTGCTCGAGGTGGGCTTCGTCGCTCGCCTGAGCTGGTGGATCGTGCTCATTCCCTTCGCCTTCGCGGCGGCCTGGTGGTGGTATGCGGACGCGTCCGGCTACACCAAGCGCAAGGCGATGGAGCGTGAGGACGAGCGCAAGCAGGCGCGCATCGAGCGCCAGCGCAGCCAGCTGGGCATGCTCAGCGCCCGCTCCAACCGCAAGCGCAGCAGGCGCTGAGCGGCGCGATCCTCCCAGCGCCCGGCGAGGCGGGGCATGGACGACGCCCTGGTTACGAGATGGCTGCTGGCCTTCTTCGGCGCCTGCGTGCTCGGCCCGGCGCTGGGCGCGCTGGTGGGGCGCTGGGCGGGCTTCTCCGTGGGCGTGGCGATCGGCACGCTGGTCATCGGCCTCACCGGGCTGACCGGCGCCGGCGTGGCCGTCTGGGAGGGCTGGAAGAACAGCGCGGACTCGATGGCGGTGCCCGGCCGGCTGATCGAGTTCGAGGACGACCGCCCGGTGGTGGAGTTCACCTCGCCCGACGGGGCCACGCACCGCATCACCGGCCTGGGCGGCAGCCAGCCGCGTGCGGGACCCGGCGACGAGGTGCCGGTGCGCCTGCCGCAGGGCGATGCCGCCCGCGCACGCATCGACGACCTGCAGAACGCCAGCGGCCTGGCGATCGCCCTGGGCCTGTTCGGCCTGCTGCCCACGCTCTTCGGCGTGTTCTTCACGGCGCAGGCCGTGAGCGAGCGCCGCGGCGAGGTGCCGCCGCGCCCGCCCACGCCGGCGCAGCGGCGCCGGCGCACGCAGCTCACGGTGATCGCCAACGTGGTGTTCCTGGGCGGCTTCGCGGTCAGCTTCCTCGGCGAGGACCTGACGCGCTCGCTCGGCGCCGGCTTCATGATCGTCGGCGGCGGCGGCCTGCTGCACTTCATCGCGCAGAGCCTGCCGCCGGCCGCGATGCCCTTTCACACGCGCTTCATCTTCGTGGTCGTCGGCGTGGGCTTCGCGGCCTTCGGCCTGGTGGCGCGCCTGCTGGGCGGGTGATCGCCCAGGGCGCGGCTCAGTAGTTGTCGAGCACCGCGCCCTTGCTGGCGCTCGCCGCGTTGAAGGCGAACTTGGCCTGCACACCGCGCGTGTAGCGCGGGGCGGGCGGCGTCCAGCCCTTCTTGCGCTCGGCCAGTTCGGCGTCGCTCACGTTCAACTCCAGCAACAGCTTGTGCGCGTCGATGGTGATGCTGTCGCCTTCCTTCACGAAGGCGATGTTGCCGCCGGCCGCCGCCTCGGGCGCCACGTGGCCGACCACCATGCCCCAGGTGCCGCCGGAGAAGCGGCCGTCGGTGATCAGGCCCACCGACTCGCCCAGGCCGGCGCCGATCAGCGCGCCGGTGGGGGCCAGCATCTCGGGCATGCCGGGGCCGCCCTTCGGGCCCAGGTAGCGCAGCACCATCACGTCGCCGGCCTTGATCTTGCCGTCGAGGATGGCCTGCAGCGCCGACTGCTCGTCGTCGAACACGCGCGCCGGGCCGGTGATGACGGGGTTCTTCAGGCCGGTGATCTTGGCCACCGCGCCCTCGGGGCTGAGGTTGCCCTTGAGGATGGCGAGGTGGCCTTCCTTGTAGAGCGCCTTGTCGATCGGTCGGATCACGTCCTGGTCGGCGCGCGGCGCATCGGGCACGTCGGCCAGCGTCTCGGCGATGGTCTTGCCGGTGATGGTCATGCAGTCGCCGTGCAGCAGGCCGGCGTTCAGCAGCACCTTCATCACCTGCGGGATGCCGCCGGCCTGGTGCAGGTCCACGGCGAGGTACTTGCCGCTGGGCTTGAGGTCGCAGATCACCGGCACGCGCTTCCTGATGCGCTCGAAGTCGTCGATGGTCCATTCCACGTCGGCCGCGTGCGCGATCGCCAGGAAGTGCAGCACCGCGTTGGTCGAGCCGCCGGTGGCCATGATGACCGACACGGCGTTCTCGATCGCCTTCTTGGTGACGATGTCGCGCGGCTTGAGGTCCTTCTTGATCGCCTCGATCAGCACCTTGGCCGACTCCTTGGCCGAGTTCTGCTTCTCGTCGTGCGGGTTGGCCATCGTGGAGGAGTAGGGCAGGCTCATGCCCAGGGCCTCGAAGGCGCTGGACATGGTGTTGGCCGTGTACATGCCGCCGCACGAGCCGGTGCCGGGGATGGCGTGCTGCTCGATCTCCTTGAGGTCGGCGTCGCTGAGCTTGCCGGCGGCGTTCTGGCCCACGGCCTCGAACACGCTGACGATGTTCAGGTCCTGCCCGCGCCACTTGCCCGGCAGGATGGTGCCGCCGTAGACGTAGATGGCCGGCACGTTGGCGCGCAGCATGCCCATCATGCCGCCGGGCATGTTCTTGTCGCAGCCGCCGACGACGACGACGCCGTCCATCCACTGGCCCTGCACGCAGGTCTCGATGCAGTCGGAAATCACCTCGCGGCTGACCAGCGAGTACTTCATGCCCTCGGTGCCCATCGCCATGCCGTCGGAGATGGTGGGCGTGCCGAACACCTGCGCGTTGCCGCCGGCTTCCTCGATGCCGGCGATGGCGGCGTCGGCCAGCTTCTGCAGGCCGGAGTTGCAGGGGGTGATGGTGCTGTGGCCGTTGGCCACGCCGACCATGGGCTTCCTGAAGTCGTCCTCCGTGTAGCCCATGGCGTAGTACATGGAGCGGTTGGAGGCGCGCGCCTTGCCTTCGGTGATGTTGGCGCTGCGGCGGTTGATCTGGATCGTCTTGGTGTCCATCGGTCTCGCTCGGGTTCGTGGGGGAAAGGCGGCATTGTCGCGCCGGCTTCTCATTGCATCCAATCTTCTTTGCTGCATTGATTGATATGCTGTGCGAATGAGTCAAGAGGCCATCGACCTGCGCACCTGGCGGCAGTTCCTCGCCGTGGCGGAGGAGCTGCACTTCGGCCGCGCCGCCCAGCGGCTGGCGATGACGCAGCCGCCCGTCACCCAGGCCATCGCCCGGCTGGAGCGCGTGCTGGGCGTGCGCCTCTTCGACCGCACGCGGCGGCGCGTGGCGCTCACGCCGGCCGGCGAGGCGCTGCTGCCCGAGGTGCGCGCGCTGCTGGCGCAGGCGCAGGGCCTGCCCGCGCGGGCGCGCGCCGCGGCGGCGGGTGAGGTGGGACGGGTGCGGCTGGCCTTCGTCTCCACCGCCGGCTTCGAGCAGGTGCCGGCATGGGTGCGCGCCTTCCGCGTCCACAGCCCCGGCGTGGCGCTGGAGCTGGTGGAGGCCACGGGCGACGTGCAGCTCGCGGCCTTCGCGCGCGGCGAGATCGACGCCGGCCTGATGCTGCACACCCCCGGCGCCGCGCCGCCGGGCCTGGCGCGGCTGGCGGTGGCGACGGAGCCGATGGTGCTGGCGCTGCCGACGCAGCATCCGTTGGCCCGGGCGGACCGGCCGGCGCTGGCGCAGGTGCTGGCCGAGCCGCTGGTGATCTTCCCGCGCCGCATCGTGCCGTCGCTGCACGACGCGGTGATGGCGCTCTACCAGTCGGCGGGCTGCGCGGCGCGCGTCGCGCAGGAGGCGATCCAGATGCAGACCATCGTCAACCTGGTGGCCGGGGGCGTCGGTGTGGCCTGGGTGCCGGAGAGCGTCACCCAGTTCCGGCGGGCCGGGGTGGTGTATCGCTCGGGCGAGGTGCTGGGCGGTTCCCGCCGGCGGGCCGTGCTGCCGCTGTGCGAGACCAGCCTGGTGTGGCCCGGCGGCGCCGTGCCGCCGGCGCTGGCGCGCTTCGTGGACTTCGTGCGCGCCCGCGTGCAGGGCTGACGGCTCAGCCCATCTGCGACTGCAGGTAGTTGGGCAGCCCGATCTTGTCGATCAGCGCCAGCTGCTTCTCCAGCCAGTAGGCGTGGTCTTCCTCGGTGTCGTGCAGCTGCGCGACGAGGATGTCGCGGCTGACGTAGTCGGCGAGGCTCTCGCACAGGCGGGCGCCTTCCTTCAGCGCCTGGCGCACCTCGTACTCGGTGGCGAGGTCCTTGGCCAGCATGTCGGGCACGGTGGTGGCGGGGGTGAAGTCCTTGGGCTTCATGTCCGGCTGCGCGCCCAGCATCAGCAGGCGCTGCATCAGCGCGTCGGCGTGCTGGGTCTCTTCCTCCATCTCGTGGTTCAGCCGCTCGTACAGGCGCTGCAGGCCCTGGTCCTGGTAGTTGCGGGAGTGGGCGAAGTACTGGTCGCGGGCGGCCAGCTCGCCGCGCAGCAGGTCCTTGAGGCAGTCGATCACTTGGGGGTGGCCTTGCATGGCGGTCCTCTTCTTGTCGTTGGCAACGGGCGCGCGGGCGCCCAACCGGCGAAGTATGCGCCGCCGGCCGCGGCGGGGCGAGGGCCGCCGGCGCAAGCCCCCGCGTCGGCGCTCTGCCTGCGCATCGCTGTTGTTCTCATTGACATCCATCGGCCGTCAGGCGGCCAGCTGCGGCTGCAGCAGCCCGGCCAGCCAGACGCTGAAGGCCTGCACGCGGCGCGACAGGTGGCGCCGATGCGGATAGACGAAGTGCACCGGCATGGGCGGCGCCGGCCAGTACGGCAGCACCTCGACCAGCTCGCCGGCCGCCAGGTGCTCGCGCACGTCGAAGGCCGGGATCTGGATCAGCCCCAGGCCCGCCAGGCAGCAGGCGATGTAGGTCTCGGCGTTGTTGGCGACCACCCGGCCGCTCATCGCCAGCGCCTGGGGTGCGCCGTCCTCCTGCCACTCCCAGGGCGCGATGCGCCCGCTGGTCGGCGAGGCGTAGTTGACCGCCAGGTGCCGCGGCAGGTCGAGCGGCGTGCGCGGCGTGCCGTGGCGCGCCAGGTAGGCGGGGCTGGCGCAGTTGATCAGGCGGATCGTGCCCAGCGGCCGCGCCACCAGGCTGCTGGCCGCGAGCGTCCCGACGCGCAGCGCGCAGTCGATGCCCTCGTGCACCAGGTCGACCGCGCGGTCGCTGGAGCCCAGCTCGACCTCGATGCCCGGATGCCGTTCGAGGAAGGCGGGCAGGGCGGGCGCCACCAGCCGGCGGGCGACGCGGCTGGGCAGGTCCACCCGCAGCCGGCCGGCGAGGGCGCCGCCGGCGGGGCGGAACTGCTGCTCCAGCTCGTCCACGTCGGCCACCACGGCGCGGGCGCGTTCCAGCAGCGCCTCGCCGTCGGGCGTGAGGCTGACGCGGCGCGTCGTGCGGTGCAGCAACCGCACGCCCAGCCGGCCTTCGAGCTGCTGCACGGCAGTGGAGACGCTGGCCCGCGGCAGCGCGAGCTGGTCGGCCGCCAGCGTGAAGCTGCCGCACTGGGCGACGCGCAGGAAGATGCGCAACTGGTCGACGCGGTCCATGCAGATTGATCGGAATTCCTGAACAGTCTAGCCAGAAGAAGGCTGTTTATCGAATGAGAGCTGCTCAATAGACTGAATTCCGCCATTCATTCATCAGGAGGTTTCGATGTCGAGCAAGCACAGCATCCAGGGCAAGGTGGCCCTCATCGCCGGCGGTGCCAAGAACCTGGGCGGCCTGATCGCCACCGATCTGGCGCAGCACGGCGCCAAGGCGGTCGCCATCCACTACAACAGCGCCGCCAGCCGGGCCGATGCCGAGAAGACCGTCGCGGCCATCGAGAAGGCGGGCGCCAAGGCGGTGGCGCTGCAGGCCGACCTGACCGGCGCCGCGGCGATGGAAAAGCTCTTTGCCGACACCGTGGCCGCCGTCGGCCGGCCCGACATCGCCATCAACACCGTCGGCAAGGTGCTGAAGAAGCCGCTGGCCGAGATCACCGAGTCCGAGTACGACGAGATGGCGGCGGTCAACAGCAAGTCGGCCTTCTTCTTCCTGAAGGAGGCCGGCCGGCACGTCAACGACAACGGCAAGGTCTGCACACTCGTCACCTCGCTGCTGGGCGCCTTCACGCCCTTCTACGCCTCGTACGCCGGCACCAAGGCGCCGGTGGAGCACTTCACCCGCGCGGCGGCCAAGGAGTTCGGCGCGCGCGGCATCTCGGTCACGGCGGTCGGCCCGGGCCCGATGGACACGCCCTTCTTCTACCCGGCCGAGGGCGAGGACGCGGTGGCCTATCACAAGACGGCGGCGGCGCTGTCGCCCTTCAGCAAGACGGGCCTGACCGACATCGAGGACGTGGTGCCCTTCATCCGCCACCTGGTCAGCGACGGCTGGTGGATCACCGGGCAGACCATCCTGATCAACGGCGGCTACACCACCAAGTAGGCGATCATCGGCGCCTCATCCGACGCGAAGGGATTCCCCATGCACATGGCGATGGTCATCGGCGGCGGCATCGTGCTGCTGGGCCTGTTCATCCTCTTCGGCCACCTGTGGGGCGCCAGCACCGCCGCCATGGCGCTGGCGGCGCGCTGGTTCGTGCCGGCGTGGGCGCTGGTGGCGCTGGTCAACATGTGGGTGGGCGTGACCCACGCCGGCTACACCGTGCGCGCGGAACTGCCGATCCTCGGCATCGTCTTCGTGGTGCCGGCGGCCGTCGCCTTCGCGGCAGCCTGGATGCTCGGCCGCGGCTGAGGAATCGCCGGCCGCGCCCCCGGGCGCGCCACGGCCGGCGGGCACAATCGGCGCCCATGCTGATGTACCCGCAGTTCAACCCCGTGGCCCTGCAACTGGGCCCGGTCGCCATCCACTGGTATGGCCTGACCTACCTGGCCGCCTTCGGCCTCTTTTTCTTCCTCGCCACGCGCCGGCTGCGGCACGAGCCCTTCCGCTCGGTGGCGGGCGAGGGCGCCTGGTCGCGCAAGGACGTGGAGGACATGCTCTTCCTCGGGGTCATGGGCGTCATCGTGGGCGGGCGGCTGGGGTACTGCCTGTTCTACAAGCCCGGCCACTACCTCACGCACCCGCTGGAGATCCTGATGGTCTGGCAGGGCGGCATGAGCTTCCACGGCGGGCTGCTGGGCGTGATCGGCTCGATGGTGTGGTTCGCCCGCTCGCGCGGCAAGCCCTTCTGGCAGGTGATGGACTTCGTCGCGCCCTGCGTGCCCACCGGGCTGGCCGCGGGGCGCATCGGCAACTTCATCAACGGCGAGCTGTGGGGCCGCTTCGCCAGCCCCGACCTGCCGTGGGGCATGGTCTTCCCGCAAAGCGGCTCGATGCTGCCGCGCCATCCCTCGCAGATCTACCAGTTCCTGCTCGAGGGGCTGCTGCTGTTCGTGATCCTGTGGCTCTATGCCCGCAAGGAGCGGCGCGAGCGCCGCGTGTCGGCCGTGTTCCTGATCGGCTACGGCGCGATGCGCTTCATCGCCGAGTACTTCCGCGAGCCCGACGACTTCCTCGGCCTGCTGGCGCTGAACATGAGCATGGGGCAGTGGCTGTGCGTGCCGATGATCCTGTTCGGTGTCTGGCTGTATGCGACGGCGCCGGCGCGGCCGGCCGGCGGCGCGCGCTGAAGGGCGTGAGGCCGCTATTCCAGGAAGCGGTCGATGACGTCCTCGAAGGCCGGGATGTCCATGGCCGTGTGCCCGGCGTCGAATTTCTTGAAGACGATGGACAGGCCCGGGTAGTTGCGGGTGGCGATGTAGGCGTGGAAGTCCGTCACCGCGCGTTCGTTGGATACGCCGCCGGTGCCGCTGGCGAGGTACAGCGTGGCGCCGAGGGGCCGGTCGCCTACCACCGGGCCTGTTGGTCGAGCGACTTCAATTGCGCCAGGTAGTCGCCGTGGAAGGCGCCGTCGAAGGACAGGAAGTGCTGGAACACCAGCGTCTCCGGCGCCTCGATGAACAGCGCCCCCACCACGAAGGAGCCGCCGAGCGACAGGCCGGTGATCATCCGCCGGGCCGGATCAGCGCGGTAGCGTGACTCGATGGTGGGCACCAACTGCTTGGCCAGGAAGTCGTGGTACTGCCGGCCGCCGGGGAAGGCGTAGTCCACGTCCCGCCGCGCCGTGTTGCCGATGCCGACCAGGATGGCCTCCTTCCCGGACCTGGCGAGCAGTGTGCGCAGGCTCTGGAAGCGCGGCTCGTTGTTGTTGTAGCGCGCGTCGGCGTCGAGCACGTAGATGCTCGGATAGGTGCCGGAGCCGCTGCGGTAGGAGGGCGGCAGGTAGACATTGATGGGGTAGGTGGCTCCGTTGGGGTCGGCGCGGATGCGGAACGCCTCCGACTGGCCGACCCCGGGGGGCGCTGGAGGCGGAGCCGGAGTGGCCGGGGTGGTCGGCGTTCCTTCCGGCGTGGTGGGCAGGGGCAGGAAGATGCCGCCACCTCCGCCGCCGCCCCCGTCGCCGCAGGCGCGATCGCTTCGAGACGTTTATCTGCGTTTTTCCTGGTGTTCTTCTGCGCGGATACGGTCTCCCGGCCGAGCGTCGCGCAGGTTAGCGGTGCGCGGCGGGCGCGGCAAGCGCCCGCGCCGTGCGTCGGCCGCGCGCGCTGCTAGCGCACCGGCATGAGCGCCCGATGGCTGGCGAAGCGCCGCGCCTGGCCCGTCACCGGGTCGGTGAAGGCCAATTCCCTTGCCAGCAACTGCAGCGGCCGGTCGAAATCGTCCGCGCCCTCGGGCCGCAGCACGGGGTAGATGCCGTCGCCCACGATCGGCATGCCCAGCGCGTGGCAGTGGGCGCGCAACTGGTGCTTGCGTCCCGTGCGCGGCGCGAGGGCCAGGCGGGCGAAGCGCTCGCCGGCGTCCAGCAGTTCGATGGCCGTCTCGCTGTTGGGCTCGCCCGGCACCTCCTCCGAGCGCATGAAGACCGGCATCAGCCGGCTGCGGTGGACGGCGGGCAGGGGCCGGGGCGGCGGCCAGTGGACGACCGCCTCGTAGCACTTGGCCACCGCACGCTGCTCGAACAGGCGCTGGTAGGCGCCGCGCGTGGCGGGCTGCAGGCTGAAGACGACCAGGCCCGCCGTCTCGCGGTCGATGCGGTGGATGGGCACCAGCGTGTCCAGCCCCAGGCGGCGCTTCAGGCGGGCCAGCAGCGTCTCGCGCACGTGGCGGCCGGAGGGCGTGACGGGCAGGAAGTGCGGCTTGTCGGCCACCACCAGCAGTTCGTCCTGGAAGACGATGCGCTCCTCGAAGGGGATGCGCGGCTCGTCGGGCCACTCGCGGTAGTACCAGACGCGCAGGTCTTTCTCGTAGGCGCGCCCGGGGGTGAGCGGGTGGCCGGCGCCGTCCACCACCCGACCGGCGGCCATGCGCTCGCACCAGTCCTGCCGCGCCACCATCGCGAAGCGCTCGCACAGGAAGTCCAGCACCGTCGCCCAGGGGCCGGGCGGCAGCGCCACGCAGCTGGCGCCCACGCCGTCGCGCATCGGCAGGGGGCGCGGCTGGCGGGCGCGGCGGGTGCTCTGGGCGCTGCGGGACATGGCGAGGCAGGGGAGGGCGATGGCGGGGGAAACCGACTGTAAAGGGGGTTTTCCGGCCGCGGACAGCATTGCGTGATGTCGAGTGGCCTCTCATAATTACGTGTAATTACTCCAGCTCAGCCGTTCCCCGCTCTTTCCTTCTCCCGATTCCCGCTGACCCATCCCGTCCGACGTCCACCGCCCACCCGCCCTTCGCCGCGATGAGCATCGTCCCCCACTCCCTGCACGACGAGGTGGCCCACCGGCTGCGCGAGGAGATCTTCGACGGCGACCTGGCGCCCGGCAGCTTCCTGGACGAGGCGGCGCTGTGCGCGCGGCTGCAGATCTCGCGCACGCCGCTGCGCGAGGCGCTGAAGGTGCTGACCGCCGAGGGCCTGCTGCGCCACGAGCCGCGCCGCGGCTGCTTCGTCGCCGAGGTGACGGACAAGGACCTGGACGACATCTTCCCCGTCATCGCGCTGCTGGAAGGGCGCTGCGCCTTCGAGGCGGCGCGCAATGCCACCGACGCGGAGCTGGACGCCCTGGAGGCCATGCACCAGCGGCTGGCGCGCTGCGCCAAGGCGCGCCGCATCAACGACTACTACGCCGCCAACTACGCCATCCACGAGGCCATCATCGCGATGGCCGACAACCGCTGGCTGGCGCAGGTGATCGGCGACCTGCGCAAGATCCTCAAGCTGGCGCGCCTGCAGACGCTGCAGGTGCCGGGCCGGCTGGAGCAGAGCCTGTCGGAGCACCTGGCCGTGTTCGCCGCCCTGAAGGCGCGCGACAGCGAAGGCGCCGACGCCGCCATGCGCACCCACCTGCAGCGCCAGCGCGAGGCGCTGCGCACCCTGGCCAAGAACCCCCGACCGAGATTTTGAACATGACGCCTCCCGAATGGATCCAGCGCGGCGTGTCGCTGCTCAAGCCTTCCGAGAAGAACGCGGACGCCGCGGCACGCCCCGCGCGGGCGCCGGCCGCGAAGAAGCCCGCGGCCGACACGCGCGCGCCGCGCACCCTGGCCGAGCGGCTGGAGGCGACCCTGCGCCGCCACGGCGAGGCGATGGCGCCGCGCACGCTGCGCAAGGCGCTGGAGGACCTGCAGGCGGTGGTCGACCCGCGCGTGAGCGAGGTCGAGGCCGGCCGGCGCGCGCACGACATCGCGCTCTGGTACGCGCAGCTGCCGCGCGAGGAGCGGCGCGACGTCTGGCTGCTGATGAACGAGTGCTTCGCGCCCGACGCCGCGAAGCTCAAGGCCGCGCACGCGCAGTTCGAGTCGGCGGCGACCGGCTCGGCCGAGCACGGCCAGGCCGAGGTGCGGCTGCGCCGCGCGCTGGTCTCGCCACGTGCGCGGCTGCTGCAGCGCTTCGCCATCCACCCGGAGGGCCTGCGCTTCCTGGTCGAGCTGCGCGCCGAGCTGCTGGCGGAGCTGAAGAAGGACCGCCGCCTGCTCGCGCTCGACGCCGAGCTGGAGCAGCTGTTCTCGACCTGGTTCGACGTGGCCTTCCTCGAGCTGCAGCGCATCAGTTGGGACTCGCCCGCCTCGCTGATCGAGCGGCTGATCGAGTACGAGGCGGTGCACGACATCAAGAGCTGGTCGGACGTGAAGAACCGGCTGGACGAGCGCGACCGGCGCTGCTACGGCTTCTTCCACCCGCGCATGCCGGGCGTGCCGCTGATCTTCGTGGAGGTGGCGCTGACGCAGGCCATCAGCGACAGCATCACGCCGCTGCTGGACGAGGCGGCCAAGCCGGGCGCCGAGAAGGCCGGCACGGCGATCTTCTATTCGATCAGCAGCACGCAGGCCGGCCTGCGCGGCGTGAGCTTCGGCGACTCGCTCATCAAGCGCGTGGTGGAGACGCTGCGCGAGGAGTTTCCGAAGCTCAAGACCTTCGCCACGCTCTCGCCCATTCCCGGCCTGCGGCAGTGGGTGGGGCAGAACGCGGCAACGCTGCTGCCGCGCCTGCCCGAGAAGCAGGCCGAGGCGCTGGGCCGCGCGCTGGGCGCCCTGCCGCCCACGGCCGACCGCCTGCTGCCGGCACTGGACGAGGCGCTGGCGATGACGCCGCGCTCGCCGCTGCGCCAGGTGCTGACGCAGTTCGCCGCCGAGTACCTGGGCCGCGCGCTCGTCGACGGCCGCCCCGTGGACGCGGTGGCGCGCTTCCACCTGGGCAACGGCGCCCGGGTGGAGCGGCTGAACTGGGCCGCCGACCCGTCGCCCAAGGGCGTGAAGCAGTCCTGGGGCCTGATGGTCAATTACCTGTACGACCTCAAGCGGCTGGACAAGCACCGCGAAATGCTGGCCGGCGGGCGGATTCCCGTCTCCGGGGACGTGGAAGCCCTGATGCTCAAGACCTGAAACAGCCTTCACCATTCCGGGCCGATTCCATCGACACGGACGCCGAAGGCCCCGGCGTCGCCACCACTACAGGAGACAAGAGACCATGATCCATGACATGCAACGGCGCGACATGCTGCGCCTGGCGGCCGCGGGCGCGGCCCTGGCCGGCTTCGGGGCACGCGCCGACGCCAACTGGCCCGCCAAGCCGGTGACGATGGTGGTGCCTTTCCCGGCCGGCGGCGGCACGGACGCCTTCGCGAGGCCGCTCGCCGCCCAGTTCTCCAAGGTCACCGGCCAGACGCTAGTGATCGACAACCGCGGCGGCGCCGGCGGCACCGTGGGCGCCAGCATCGCCGCCAAGGCGCAGCCGGACGGCTACACGCTGTTCATGGGCGCGGTGCACCATGCCATCGCGCCGTCCATCTATCCCAAGCTCGACTACGACATCGAGAAGGACTTCGTGCCCATCATGCTGCTGGCCAACGTGCCGCAGGTGGTGGTGGTCAACCCGCGCCGCGTCACGCAGAGCACGCTGCAGGAGTTCGTCGCCTACGCCAAGAAGAACCCCGGCAAGCTCAACTACGCCAGCGCCGGCGCCGGCACCTCGCACCACCTGGCGGGCGAACTGTTCAAGCTGCAGACGGGCACCTTCATCACCCACATCCCCTACCGCGGCGCCGGGCCGATGCTGCAGGACCTGATCGCCGGCAACGTGGACTGCGGCTTCGACGGCCTGGGCTCCTCGGCCCAGCACATCAAGGCCGGGCGCATCAAGGCGCTGATGGTCGCCGGCAGCCAGCGCAACCCGGCCTTCCCCGACGTGCCCTGCGCCAGCGAGGTGGGCCTGCCGGACTACACCGTCACCACCTGGTACGGCCTGTGGGCGCCCAAGGGCACGCCGCCCGAGGCGGTGGCGCGCATCACCGAGAGCATGCGCAAGGCCCTGGCGACGGACGAGACGCGCACCATCTGGACCAGCAACGGCTCGGAGATCCCGAACCTCACCGGCGCGGCCTACGGCCAGTTCGTCGGCAGCGAAGTCCGCCGCTGGGCAGGGGTCGTCAAGGCCTCGGGGGCCAAACTGGAGTAGAACCGGCCCTTCGCCGCCATCCGCAGAAAAAGAAACCGCCGCCGCCTCCGGGCGGCGGCCTGCCATTTCGCAGCAGCACACCATGAGCCCGACTTCCTCCGCCAACGCCAACCTTTTCGCCGCCCTGCGCGCGGCCTTCCCGCACGACCTGGACGCCATTGCCGTGGAGACGGACGACGGCCTGGCCTATTCCTGGCGCGACCTGGACCGGGCCAGCGCCATGATCGCCAACCTGCTGGTCGCCCTGAAGCTCAAGGAGGGCGCGCGCGTCGCGGTGCAGGTGGAGAAGTCGGTCGAGGCCATGCTGCTGTACCTGGCCACGCTGCGGGCGGGCTACGTCTTCCTGCCGCTGAACACGGCCTACCAGAGCGCGGAGATCGAGTACTTCGTCACCAACGCCGAACCCGAGGTGGTGGTGTGCACCAGCCGCAACGCGCCCTGGATCGGGCCCATCGCGCAGAAGGCGAAGACCCGGCACGTCTTCACCCTGGACGACGACCGCACCGGCACGCTGCTGGAGATGGCCGCCCAGTGCAGCGACGAGCACCGCATCGCGGTGAAGAAGCCCGACGACCTGGCCGCCATCCTCTACACCAGCGGCACCACCGGCCGCAGCAAGGGCGCGATGCTCACGCACCGCAACCTGCTGTCCAACGCCGAGGTGTTGAAGGACTACTGGGGCTGGACCCACGGCGACGTGCTGCTGCACGCGCTGCCCATCTTCCACGTGCACGGCCTGTTCGTCGCCATCCACGGTGCGCTGCTCAACGGCAGCAAGATGATCTGGTTCGCCAGGTTCGACCCGAAGCGCGTCATCGCCCGCATGCCCGAGGCGACCGTGTTCATGGGCGTGCCCACGCTGTACGTGCGCATGCTGGCCGAATCCACGCTCACGCACAAGCAGTGCGAGGACATGCGCCTGTTCATCTCCGGCTCGGCGCCGCTGCTGATCGAGACCTTCACCGAGTGGCAGCAGCGCACCGGCCACACCATCCTGGAGCGCTACGGCATGAGCGAGACCATCATGCTCACCTCCAATCCCTACACCTCGGTGCAGGGCGCGCGGCGCGGCGGCACGGTGGGCTTCCCGCTGCCGGGCGTGAGCCTGCGCGTGCGGGACGACCAGGGCAGGGAATGCGCCACCGACGAGATCGGCAACATCGAAGTCAGCGGCCCCAACGTCTTCGCCGGCTACTGGCGCATGCCGGAGAAGACGAAGGAGGAATTCACCGCCGACGGCTACTTCCGCACCGGCGACGTGGGCAAGGTCGACGGCCTGGGCTACGTCACCATCGTCGGGCGCAGCAAGGACCTGATCATCAGCGGCGGCTACAACGTCTACCCGGCCGAGATCGAGGGCTACCTCAACGAGCTGCCCGGCGTGGCCGAGAGCGCGCTGGTGGGCGTGCCGCACCCGGACTTCGGCGAGGTGGGCGTGGCGGTGGTCGTGCCGCGCTCCGGCGCCACGCTGGACGCCGACGCCATCGTGGCCGAGCTCAAGGGCAAGCTGGCCAACTTCAAGATCCCCAAGCGCTGCTTCGTGGCGGAAGACCTGCCGCGCAACACCATGGGCAAGGTGCAGAAGGCGCTGCTGCGGGGGCAGTACAAGAACCTGTTCGGCTGACCCGCCGCCGCCCCGCCCGCGGCGGGGGCGGCAGGGGCGGGTTCACTGCACCAGCAGCACCGACATGCCCGCCTCGGCGATCACCTTGGTCGCCACCGAGCCCATCAGCGCCCGGCCGATCGTGCCGTGGCCGTGGGTGCCCATGACGATGAGGCCGGCGCCGGCCTCCTTGGCGGCGCGCACGATCTCCTCCGCCGCCCGGCCGTGCCGCGCCAGGACCTGGTAGCCGGCGATGCCGTGGCCGTCGAGGATGGCCTTGACCGGGTCGATCACCTTGGCCGATTCCTCGGCGTAGTACTCGTCCAGCGTGCTCTTGCTGATGTGGCGCGCCACGTGGCCGGGGATGCCGGCGCACACGTTCAGCACGACCAGCTCGTTGCCGTCCACGAACATGCCGCGGTGGCCGGCCAGGTAGTCGATGGCCTTGCGGGTGAAGGGGCTGCCGTCGACGGCGATGAGGATCTTCATGCGTATCTCCTTGGGAGGAATGGGAAAGTATTCGGGGCAAGGCGGCGCGCCCTGCCGCCACGGGTTCGTTTGTAGCCGTGCCGGCACCGGGCGGCGCGCATGCTGCGGCGCCGCGTGGGGTTGTTGCCCGGTGCGGCGCTGCCGCCCACGGATGGCGATGCCAGCTTAGTGTGCCCGTCTGCCGGCGGATTGACGCAGGTCAAGACTGTTCGCGGCCGCCCGGCGCACCATCGGCGCCCATGATGCAGGCCGCCCTTGCCCCCGACACGGCGCCGCCGGCGCCCCGGCCCGGCCGCGGCGCCGTGCCGGACGCCGACCGCGACGCCGCGTCGTGGACGCTGCTCGACGACCCCCAGGAATGGGCCGCTTTCGGCCGCCCGCTGGGCGCCGCCGAGGCACCGGCCTGCTGGGAGTCGCACGTCGCCGTGGAGGGCATCCACTGCGCCGCCTGCGCCATGACCATCGAGGACGCGCTGGGCGCCGTGCCGGGTGTGCAGTCGGTGCGCGTCAACGCCGCCAGCCGGCGCGCGCGCATCGTGTGGTCGCCGGCCGAGGCGCGCCCCTCGCAGTGGTTCGCCGCCGCCGCGCAGGCCGGCTACCGCTTCGTGCCCGCCGGCGACGTCTCGCGCCAGCAGGCCCGCCGCATCGAGTCGCGCCGGGCGCTGTTCCGCTGGCTGGTCTCGGGCCTGTGCATGATGCAGGTGATGATGTACGCCGTGCCCGCCTACGTGGCCGGGCCCGGCGACATGACGCGCGACATCGAGCTGCTG
>NZ_JBIQNC010000077.1:0-1791 GCF_044462705.1 Xenophilus sp. | reverse complement strand
CGCCGCATCGGCATGGACCTGCCGGTGTCGCTGGGCATCCTCATCACCTTCTTCGTCAGCACGGCCGGCACCTTCGACCCCGACGGGCCGCTGGGCCGCGAGGTCTTCTTCGACTCGCTGACCATGTTCGTCTTCTTCCTGCTCACCGGCCGCTGGCTGGAGGCGCGCCTGCGCGACCGCACCGCCGGCGCGCTGGACGCGCTGATGGGCCGGCTGCCCGACAGCGTGGAGCGCCGCGGCCCGGACGGCCGCTTCGCCCCCGTGGCCGCCCATCGGCTGGCGCCGGGCGACGTGATCCGCGTGCGGCCGGGCGAGGCCTTCGCCGCCGACGGGGTGGTGATCGAAGGCGACACCTCGGCCGACGAGGCGCTGCTCACCGGCGAATCCACGCCCGTGCCGCGCCCCTGCGGCGCCCGCGTGCTGGCCGGCAGCCACAACCTGGGCGCGGCGGTGCTGGTGCAGGTGGGCGCGGTGGGGCGGGCCACCCGCTTCGGCCAGATCGTCGCGTTGATGGAGGACGCCGCCACGCAGAAGCCGCGGCTGGCGCAACTGGCCGACCGCGTGGCGCGGCCCTTCCTGGCGGCGGTGCTGGCCGCCGCCGCGCTGGCCGCCGCATGGTGGTGGCCCGCCGGGCCGGGGCATGCGCTGATGGTGGCCGCCTCGGTGCTCATCGTCACCTGCCCCTGCGCCCTGTCGCTGGCGACGCCCGCGGCGATGCTGGCCAGCGCCGGCGAGCGCGCGCGCCAGGGCGTGCTGGTGGCCCGGCTGCAGGCGCTCGAATCGCTGGCCGGGGTCGACACGGTGGTGTTCGACAAGACCGGCACACTCACCCACCGCCAGCCGCGGCTGGCGCGCATCTACAGCCGCCGCGGCGTGCCGCCCGGCGATGCGCTGGCGCTGGCCGCCGCGCTGGCCGAGGCCACGCTGCACCCCGCCGCGCAGGCGCTGGCCGATGCCTGGCGCGCCCAGGGCCTCGCCAGCGACTGGGTCCTGGCCGAGGCGCAGGAGCACGCGGGGCAGGGCGTGCAGGGCCGCCTGCGCCCGCGCCGGCCCGGCGGCGCGGCGCGCGCGCTGCGGCTGGGCTCGGCCGCCTTCTGCGGCGTGCCGCGGCTGGATGTGCCCGCCATGCAGGTCCACCTGAGCGGCGAAGAAGGCTGGGTCGCGAGCTTCGTGCTGGAGGAGGACCTGCGCGCCGACGCCGCCGAGGCCGTGACTGCGCTGGGCGGCGAGGGCGTGCAGGTGCAGTTGCTCTCCGGCGACCGCGACGCCGCCGCCCGCCGCCTGGCGGACGGGGCCGGCATCGCCCTGGCGCGCGGCGACTGCCTGCCGGAGGACAAGCTCGACGCCGTGCGCCGCATGCAGACCGCCGGCCGCCGCGTGGCGATGGTGGGCGACGGGCTGAACGACGGCCCGGTGATCGCCCAGGCCGACGCCTCCTTCGCCTTCGGCCATGCGGTCGCGCTGACCCGCGCGCGGGCCGACTTCATCGTGCTGGGCGACGCGCTGTCGGCCATCCCCGCCACGCTGTCGCAGGCGCGGCGCACGCTGCGGGTGGTGCGGCAGAACCTCGCCTGGTCGGCCGCCTACAACGCCGTCAGCGTGCCGCTGGCCCTGGCCGGCTGGATGCCCGCCTGGCTGGCCGGGCTGGGCATGGCCGCCAGCTCGCTGCTGGTGGTGCTCAACAGCGCCCGGCTGGCGAAATGAAGCACCCCCCATGCGGCTTCGCCGCTCCCCCCTCTCTGGCGCCTTCGGCTTGGAGGGGGTCGCACCCAGCGGCCTGGCGAAGCCAGT
>NZ_JBIQNC010000076.1:0-20151 GCF_044462705.1 Xenophilus sp. | reverse complement strand
TGAAGCTGATCGCGCCGATCGCCATGGAAGAGGGTCTGCGCTTCGCCATCCGCGAAGGCGGCCGCACCGTGGGCGCCGGCGTGGTGGCCAAGATCATCGAATAAGGACGGCACCATGGCCACCAAGCAGAAGATCCGCATTCGCCTCAAGGCGTTCGACTACAAGCTCATCGACCAGTCGGCCGCCGAGATCGTGGACACCGCCAAGCGCACCGGCGCCATCGTCAAGGGGCCGGTGCCCCTGCCGACGCGCCTGAAGCGCTTCGACATCCTGCGTTCGCCGCACGTCAACAAGACCAGCCGCGACCAGTTCGAGATCCGCACCCATCAGCGTCTGATGGACATCGTCGACCCCACCGACAAGACCGTGGACGCGCTGATGAAGCTCGACCTGCCGGCCGGCGTGGACGTCGAGATCAAGCTGCAGTGATCGGACGGCGCGCTTCGCCGCGCCGCCAGGAGCCCGCCGCGCAGGTTGCCGGCGGGCTTTTTCTTTGCCGGCCCGGCCCGGGGCGTTCCGGGGCCTTGCACAAAAAGGCGGCAACGCAGTAGAATCTCTGGCTCTGCCGAAATTGCGCGCGCTCCGGTGTGCGCATCCGGCGGGACCTTATCAACCTTCTTCCGCACCCCAAACGCTGTCGCCAATTGCAGTGGCAGCGGCGGAAGTCTTGGAGCAACAACATGAGTCAAAGCAACTCCCTCGGGTTGCTGGGCCGCAAGGTGGGCATGATGCGCCTCTTCACCGACGACGGGGACGCAGTGCCCGTCACGGTGGTGGACGTGTCCAACAACCGCGTGACCCAGGTCAAGACCGACGAGACCGACGGCTATGTCGCCCTGCAGGTGACTTTCGGCGCACGCAAGGCATCGCGCGTGACCAAGCCCGAGGCCGGTCATCTGGCCAAGGCCGGCGTCGAAGCCGGCGAAATCATCCGTGAATTCCGCGTCAGCGCCGAAACCGCCGCCCAGCACCAGCCGGGCGCCGTGATCGCCGCGCAGGGCGTGTTCGCCGCCGGCCAGAAGGTCGACGTGCAGGGCACCTCGATCGGCAAGGGCTACGCCGGCACCATCAAGCGCCACAACTTCAGCTCGCAGCGTGCGTCGCACGGCAACAGCCGTTCGCACAACGTGCCGGGCTCGATCGGCATGGCGCAGGACCCGGGCCGCATCTTCCCGGGCAAGAAGATGACCGGCCACCTGGGCGACGAGACCGTCACCACCCAGAACCTGGATGTCATCCGCGTCGACGAAGCGCGCCAACTGCTGCTGATCAAGGGTGCCATCCCCGGCGCCAAGGGCGGCTTCGTGACCGTGCGCCCCGCCGTCAAGGCCAAGCCGCAAGCGGCTGAAGGAGCGAAGTAATGGAACTCGAACTCCTGAACGAACAAGGCCAGGCTGCCGCGAAGTTCGAGGCGCCCGAGACCGTGTTCGGCCGCGCCTACAACGAGGATCTGGTGCACCAGATCGTCGTGGCCTACCGCGCCAACGCCCGCCAGGGCACCCGCGCGCAGAAGGACCGCGAGCAGGTCAAGCACTCGACCAAGAAGCCGTTCAAGCAGAAGGGCACCGGCCGCGCACGCGCCGGCATGACCTCCTCCCCGCTGTGGCGTGGGGGCGGCCGCATCTTCCCGAACATGCCGGACGAGAACTTCACCCAGAAGATCAACAAGAAGATGTACCGCGCCGGCATGGCGTCCATCTTCTCGCAGCTCGCCCGTGAAGGCCGCCTGGCGGTGGTCGATTCGATCAAGGTCGATTCGCCCAAGACCAAGGCGCTGGCTGCCAAGTTCAAGGCGATGAACCTCGAGTCCGTGCTCGTGATCGCCGAAGAAGTCGACGAGAACCTGTACCTCGCCTCGCGCAACCTGGCCAACGTGCTGGTGGTCGAGCCGCGCTACGCCGACCCGGTCTCGCTGGTGCACTACAAGAAGGTGCTGGTGACCAAGGGCGCCGTCGACAAGCTCAAGGAGATGTTCGCATGAGCCGCGTGAATCCCACCCCGGCCGAGCGCCAGTTCGACGAAGGCCGTCTCATGAACGTGCTGGTCGCCCCGATCGTGTCCGAGAAGGCCACGCTGGTCGGCGAGAAGTCGAACGCCATCACCTTCAAGGTGCTCAAGGACGCCACCAAGCCCGAGATCAAGGCCGCCGTCGAACTGATGTTCAAGGTCGAGGTCAAGGGCGTTTCCGTGACCAACATCAAGGGCAAGACCAAGCGCTTCGGCCGAAGCGTGGGCCGCCGCGACAACGTGCGCAAGGCCTACGTGACGCTCAAGCCCGGTCAGGAGCTCAATCTCGTTTCGGAGGCCGCGTAAACCATGGCCGTCATCAAGCTCAAGCCGACCACCCCGGGTCAGCGCGGTACCGTCAAGATCTCGCGCAACCACCTGCACAAGGGTGAGGGCTACGCGCCGCTGCTGGAACCCCAGTTCCAGAAGGCCGGCCGCAACAACAACGGCCACATCACGACCCGCCACAAGGGCGGTGGCCACAAGCACCACTACCGCGTGGTGGACTTCAAGCGCGACAAGGACGGCATCCCGGCCAAAGTCGAGCGCATCGAGTACGACCCGAACCGCTCCGCCCACATCGCGCTGGTGTGCTACGCCGACGGCGAGCGCCGCTACATCATCGCCCCGCGCGGTGTGGAAGCGGGCGCCACGCTGCTGAGCGGTTCGGAAGCCCCGATCCGCGCCGGCAACACGCTGCCGATCCGCAACATCCCCGTGGGCTCGACCATCCACGCGATCGAACTGCAGCCCGGCAAGGGCGCGCAGGTCGCGCGTTCGGCCGGCGCCTCGGCGACGCTGCTGGCCCGCGAAGGCGTCTACGCCCAGGTGCGCATGCGCTCGGGCGAAGTGCGCCGCGTGCACATCGAGTGCCGCGCCACCATCGGTGAAGTGGCCAACGAGGAGCACAGCCTGCGCCAGTACGGCAAGGCCGGCGCGACGCGCCACCGCGGCATCCGCCCGACCGTTCGCGGCGTGGTGATGAACCCGATCGACCACCCGCATGGCGGTGGCGAGGGCCGCACCGGCGAAGGCCGCCATCCGGTGGACCCGTGGGGCAACCTCACCAAGGGTTACCGCACCCGCAACAACAAGCGCACGCAGGTCTTCATCGTGTCGCGTCGCAAGAAGTAAGGGACAGTCATGGCTCGCTCTCTCAAGAAAGGTCCCTTCGTCGACCACCACCTCGTCTCCAAGGTCGAGAAGGCCATTGCGACGAAGGACAAGAAGCCGATCAAGACCTGGTCGCGCCGCTCGATGGTGCTGCCCGAGTTCATCGGCCTCACCATCGCCGTGCACAACGGCAAGCAGCACGTGCCCGTGTACGTCACCGACCAGATGGTCGGCCACAAGCTCGGCGAATTTGCGCTCACGCGCACGTTCAAGGGCCACCCCGCGGACAAGAAAGTCCAGAAGAAGTAAGGAGCAGAGAACATGTCTGAAACACGTGCAGTTCTCCGCGGCGTCCGCCTGTCGGTGGACAAGGGCCGCCTCGTTGCCGATCTGATCCGCGGCAAGAAGGTCGACCAGGCGCTGAACATCCTGCAATTCACGCAGAAGAAGGCCGCCGTGATCGTCAAGAAGGTGCTCGAGTCGGCCATCGCCAACGCCGAGCACAACGACGGGGCCGACATCGACGAGCTCCGCGTCAAGACCATCTATGTCGAGCAAGGTGCCACGCTCAAGCGTTTCACCGCGCGCGCCAAGGGCCGCGGCAACCGCATCAGCAAGCCCACGTGCCACGTGTACGTGACGGTCGGCAACTAAGGTCTGGAAGAAACATGGGACAGAAAATCCACCCGACCGGCTTCCGCCTCGCGGTCAGCCGCAACTGGGCCAGCCGCTGGTACGCCAACAACCGCGACTTCGCGGGCATGCTGGCCGAAGACATCCAGGTGCGCGAGTACCTGAAGAAGAAGCTGAAGAACGCGTCCGTGTCGCGCGTGCTGATCGAGCGCCCCGCCAAGAACGCCCGCATCACCATCTACTCGGCCCGTCCGGGCGTGGTGATCGGCAAGAAGGGCGAGGACATCGAGAACCTGAAGCGCGACCTGGGCAAGCAACTGGGCGTGCCGGTGGCGGTGAACATCGAGGAAGTGCGCAAGCCCGAAGTCGATGCCCAACTGATCGCCGACAGCATCACCCAGCAGCTCGAGAAGCGCATCATGTTCCGCCGCGCCATGAAGCGCGCGATGCAGAACGCCATGCGCCTGGGCGCCCAGGGCATCAAGATCATGTCCGCCGGCCGCCTGAACGGCATCGAGATCGCCCGCACCGAGTGGTACCGCGAAGGCCGCGTGCCGCTGCACACGCTGCGCGCCGACATCGACTACGGTTTCTCGGAAGCCAAGACCACCTACGGCGTCATCGGCGTCAAGGTCTGGGTCTACAAGGGCGACACGCTGGGCCGCAACGACGCTCCCTCGCTGGACAGCACCCCGCGTCCGGAAGGCGAAGAGCGCCGCGGCCCGCGCGGTCCGCGCCGTGACGGCCGCCCCGGCGACCGCCGTGGCGCGCCGCGCTCGGGCGCCCGCGGCCCGCTGGGCGGCCATGCCGCCCCGGCCGACGGCAGCGACAAGCCCGCCGAAGCGACCGACCCCACCAAGCCCGCCGTTAAGCGCGTCCGCAAAGCCGCGCCCGCTGCAGCAGCGGACGGCGCCAAGACCGAGTAATTCGGTCTTTGAGAAAGACGGAGAAATCACATGCTGCAACCCGCACGCAGAAAGTTCCGCAAGGAACAGAAAGGCCGCAACACCGGCATCGCGACCCGAGGCAACTCGGTCGCCTTCGGTGACTTCGGCCTCAAGTCGGTCGATCGCGGACGCCTGACGGCGCGCCAGATCGAAGCCGCCCGCCGTGCCATCTCGCGCCACGTCAAGCGCGGTGGCCGCATCTGGATCCGCGTGTTCCCCGACAAGCCGATCTCGACCAAGCCCGCCGAAGTGCGGATGGGCAACGGCAAGGGCAACCCCGAGTACTACGTGGCCGAGATCCAGCCGGGCAAGGTCATCTACGAGATCGTCGGCGTGCCCGAGGAACTCGCTCGCGAAGCATTCCGCCTGGCTGCCGCCAAGCTGCCGCTGCGCACGACCTTCGTGTCGCGCCAGATCGGCGCCTGATCGGAAAGGAACCGAACATGGCAACCAAGACGAAGGTCTCCAAGGCCGCCACGCTGCGCGAGAAGGACATCGCCGGCCTGCAGGCCGAGATCAAGGATCTGCAGAAGGCCCACTTCGGCCTGCGCATGCAGAAGGCCACGCAGCAGCTGAACAACACCGCCTCGCTGGGTGTGACGCGCCGCGACATCGCCCGCGCGAAGACCATCCTGGCGCAGAAGCAGGCCACCGCTGCCGCCAAGTAAGGAGTGAACATGACGGAAGCCAAGCAATCCCTCAAGCGCACCCTGGTCGGCAAGGTGGTGAGCGACAAGCGCGCCAAGACGGTGACGGTGCTGGTCGAGCGCCGCGTCAAGCACCCGATCTACAACAAGATCGTGATCAAGTCGAGCAAGTACCACGCGCACGACGAGCAGGGCGAATACCACCTGGGCGATCTGATCGAGATCACCGAGTCGCGCCCGATCTCCAAGTCGAAGAACTGGGTCGCCACGCGCCTGGTGGAAAAGGCCGCAGCGGTCTGATCCCCATGCCCGTGCCTTCACGCAAGGCGCACCCGAAACGGCCCACAATGTGGGCCGTTTTGTTTTTCGTCCCCAGCAAGGAGCTTTTCTCATGATCAAGGTCGGCGACACCCTGCCCGCAGTCACCCTGTACGAATACTCGGAAGTCGAGGGCGAAGGCTGCAGCATCGGCCCCAACCCGGTGGACGTGGCCAAGGCCGCGGCCGGCAAGACCATCGCGCTGTTCGCGCTGCCGGGCGCCTTCACCCCCACCTGCTCGGCCAAGCACGTGCCGGGCTACGTCGAGAACGCGGAGGCGCTGAAGGCCGCCGGCGTCGACGAGATCTGGTGCCTGAGCGTCAACGACGCCTTCGTGATGGGCGCCTGGGCGCGCGACCAGAAGAGCGCCGGCAAGGTGCGCATGCTGGCCGACGGCAGCGCCGACTTCGCCAAGGCCGCCGGCCTGACGCTGGATCTGGCGGCCCGCGGCATGGGCCTGCGCAGCAACCGCTACTCGATGCTGGTCAAGGACGGCAAGGTCGCCGCCCTCAACGTCGAGGCGCCGGGCAAGTTCGAGGTCAGCGACGCCGCCACCCTGCTGGCGCAGGCCAAGAGCTGAGCGACACCCGGCCCGGTCCATGCTCGATCCGTCCGCCCTGGAGGGCTTCTTCCCGGTGGTCATGACGCCGAGCCACGACGGCAAGTTCTTCCAGAACTACGTGGCGTCGATGCTGTCGTTCACGGTCGAGTGCGAGCGCCGCGGGATGCGGGTGCAGGCCTACTTCCACCAGGGAGAAAGCCTGGTGACCCGCGCCCGCAACAACTGCGTGGCCGCCTTCCTGGCGAATCCGCAGTGGACGCACCTGTTCTGGATCGACGCCGACATCGGCTTCTCGCCGGAGGCGGCGTTCCGGCTGCTGCTGTCGGACCACGACATCGCCGCCGGGGTCTATCCGCTCAAGCGCGAGCAATGGCCCGCCGAGGGCGTGCCCGCGGGCACCACCGGCGAGGACTTCCAGGCGCGCTACACGCGCTACACGGTCAACGCCGCCCCGCAGCCGGGAGCCGACCGCATCGACCTGGTGGTCGAGCCCGACGGCTTCATCCGCATGCAGGAGGCGCCTACCGGCTTCATGCTGATCAAGCGGCGCGTGTTCGAGCGCCTCATGACGGCTTACCCGGACCTGCGCTACGTGCCCGACAGCCTCGGCGTGCCGGACCAGGGGCTGCACTACCGCTTCTTCGACGTGATGGTCGATCCGCAGACGCGCCGCTACCTGTCGGAGGACTACGGCTTCTGCCGCCTGTGGAGCGGGCTGGGCGAGTCGATCCACGTGGACGCGCAGTCGCACCTCAGCCACCAGGGCGCGAAGCTGTACCGCGGCGACTTCGCGCAGTCGCTCGTGCAGGCACTGCCCTACGCCGTCGGCGGGCCGGCGGGCATGCGGCTGAACCTCGTGGGCGGCGAGCGCCTGCGCTCCAACCCGCCCGGCTGAACCGGCGCCGCGCTCAGAGATCGACCTTGAGGTAGTGCGCCCCGGCCACCGGGTTGTGGTAGTAGGGCGGCACCTCCTCGAAACCCAGGTCCTCGTAGAGGGCGCGCGCGGACTCCATGTCGTCCAGCGTGTCCAGCAGCACGCAGCCGTAGCCGGCGCCGCGCGCGGCGTCGAGCACCGCTTCCGCCAGGCGCCGGCCGAGGCCCAGCCCGCGGAAGGCCGGCCGCACGTACAGGCGCTTCATCTCGGCCGCGTTGGCGTAGTCCACCGTGTCCAGCGGACGCAGCGCGCAGGAGCCGGCGACGCGCGCCCAGCGGCCATCGGGCCGGCGCAGGCGGAGCAGGGCGTCGTCGGCGGCAGGCGCCCGGCCGCCGGGGCCCTCTTCGTCCACCAGCGCCAGCAGCAGCATGCCGCGCGGCTCGGCGTACTCGCCCGGCAGGTCGGCCAGTTCCCCGTCGAAGTCCTGGAAGGCCAGGTCGACGCTCAGCGTGGTGGCGTACTCGCGGAAGATGGCGCGGACGGCCTCGAACTCGTGCGCCGCGGTGGGCACATACAGCGTGATCTCCGGCGCATCGGACAGCGGCAGCGGCCGCGAAGTGGCAAAGTTCATCGGGTCCTCGGCGGTGGCAGCGGCGGCACGCCCTCAGCCCTGCATCGACGCCACCCAGGCCGACAGGGCGGCGCACAGCGCGAACAGCACGGCCGCGCCGAGCCGCGTGACCGCGTCGTCGCGGCTGGGCTGCAGCGGCACGGCGGGGGTCTCGGCGAGGCGCCTGTCGCCGACGACCATGGCGCGCACCAGGTCCTGCCGCTTGACCAGGGCGTAGAACAGCACCGCGGCGACGTGCAGCAGCGCCAGCCCGATCACCAGCCACTGGCCGGCGGACTTGTGCCAGTCGGTGGCGGCGCTCGACCAGGCGCCCGGCACCTTGTCGGCCAGCGGGCCGGTGAAGCTGATCGCGTCGTCGGACACCAGCCCGGTGGCCACCTGCAGCAGCAGGACGGCCAGCAGGGCGAACACGGACAGCGCGCCGAGCGGGTTGTGGCCCAGCCGGTGGGCCGGCGGCGCCTGCCCGCGCAGGTAGGCCAGGATCGCGCCGGGCCGGTAGACGAAGGCCGCGAAGCGCGACCAGCGCCCGCCGGCGAAACCCCAGAGCACCCGGAACAGCAGCAGCGCCATGACCGTGTAGCCCAGCCGGAAGTGCCACTCCATCGCGCCGGCCTTGGCGGTGGCCACCAGCGCCACGACCGCCGCGGCCAGCATCCAGTGGAACAGGCGCGTCGGCAGGTCCCAGACGCGCAGCGCGGGGAGGGGGGAAGGGGCGGGCTCGGCGGCGGTCGGCATTCGGGTGCGGCAGGGCGGCGGGCCGCCTTGCGGGAACTCGGCGCCCGCCAGATTAACAAAACTGCGCGCCGGAGCGCACTGTCCGACGCCAGGGCAAGGGCTTGTCCCAGGTGCCCGGCCCCCGCCTCCTACACTGCCGCGGCCGCCGCGGCGGCGTCCTCCCCGTCCCGACAAGAAGGAAGCCACGATGTCCCGTTCCGCCCTCTTTGCCGCCTGCCTGGGCCTCCTGGCCAGCACCGCCGTGCCGGCCCAGCCCACCACCTTCGCCACGCCGAAGGACGCCATCAAGTTCCGCCAGTCCACGCTCAAGGAGATGCAGCAGAACTTCAAGCGCGTGGCCGACATGGCCAGCGGCAAGGCCGACTTCGACGCCAAGCTGGCCGAGACGAGCGCGGCCCGCGCGGCGGAGCTGATCCAGTTGCCCTGGGCGGCCTTCGGCCCGGGCACCGAGGGCGGCAAGGCGCTGCCGGCCGTCTGGTCGGAGCCGGAGAAGTTCAAGGCCGCGCAGCTGCGCGGGCAGGAGGAGGTCGGCAAGCTGGCCGCCGCGGCCCGCACGGGCGACCTGGCCGCCATCAAGGCGGCCATCGGCAGCGCAGGCGCGGCCTGCAAGAACTGCCACGACAGCTTCAGGGATTGATCGTCTCTGCCCCGGCGGGGCGGGCCGGGCAGCGCCGGCTCAGGCCTCGGCCAGCAGCTTCTCGATCAACTGGTGCAGCTCGGCGAAGTCGGGCTCGCCCACGTAGCGCTTGACGATCTGCCCGCGCTTGTTGACCACGTAGGTGGTGGGCGTGAGCTGCACGTCGCCCCAGGCCTTGGCCACCGCGCCGGTGTTGTCGATGGCCACCTTGAAGGGCAGCTTGCGCGTTTCGGCGAAGTTGACGACGTAGCTGGGCGGGTCGTAGCTCATCGCCACGGCCAGCGTGTCGTAGCCCCGGTCCTTGTACTTGTCGTAGGTGGCGATCACCTTCGGCATCTCGGCCACGCAGGTCACGCAGCTGGTGGCCCAGAAGTTCACCAGCGTCACCTTGCCCTTGAGGTCCTCGGTGGTCTGCCGGCTGCCGTCCAGCAGCACGAAGGTGGCCGGCGGCGCGGGCGAGGCGCCCATCGTCGCGTACACCCCGGCGCCCACCGCCAGGGCGGCGACGAATGCGGCAACATAGAGGGCTCTGGTCTTCATGGCGTCCGGTCGATGAGGCGGCGTGGATTTTAGTTCCGCGGCCTCGGCCTTGCCGGGCGCCGGCTCATCCCTTGTTGTCTACCGTGCCGTTCCTCTCGCATCTGCGCCGCCCCGGCCCGCTGGCCGCCGCCCTGCTGGCCTGCGCGCTGGCCGCCTGCAGCCCCGTCTTCAACTGGCGCGAGGTGCCCTTCGACGGCGAATTGACGCTCCTCCTGCCCTGCAAGCCCGACCGGGCGCAGCGCACCCTGCCGCTGGGCGAGGCCGCCGTGCCGCTGGACATGATCGGCTGCGAGGCCGGCGGCGCCACCTTCGCGCTGGCGCGCCTGCCCGCCGGCGACCCGGCCCAGGCCCGCCTGCGCGCCGAGGCCTGGCGCGCCGCCGCCCGCCGCCCGTGGGCCGGCGCGCAGTTGAGCGAGGCGCCCATCACGCTGCCGCGCGCGGCCGAGGCCCCGGCGCCCGTCGAACTCGTCGCGCACGGCCCCGCGGCCGAGGCCCGGATGCGCTGGTTCGCCCATGCCGACGCGCGCGGCGCGCTGACCCTCTACCAGGCCACGGTGCTGGGCCGCCCCTCGGAGGCCGACGCCGCGGCCACCTTCTTCGAGGGGCTGAAGCTGCGCTGAGCCGGCACCGGCCCGCCAACCACCAACGACAACCACAGGGAGGATGCATCCATGCTGAAGAAGATCGCAGGAACACTGGCCCTGGCGGCCATGGCCGCCGGCCTGCTGGCCTGCCGGGACCGGGCCCCCGAAGCGGCCGCGCCGCCGTCGCAGCCCGCCGGCGGAAGCCTGGTCGTGGCCAGCGAGGGCCGGCTGACCCGCTTCGACCTCGACACCGCGTCCGTGCAGTGGAGCCACGGCTCCAAGGCCGACGCCGAGGGCAACCGCAACACCTTCGCCCACGACGGCAGGACGATCTACCTGCCCTTCGAGAGCGGCAAACTCGTCGCCTTCGACGCCGCCACCGGCGAGGTGCGGTGGACGCATCTGGCCAACACCGCCCATGGCGCCGCCGATGCGGTCGCGGACGGCGAGGGCGAGGTGACGATCGACCCGGCCAACCGGCCCTATTACCTGTCGCGCCCGCTGATCGACGGCGACCTCCTGTACATCGCCAGCGCGGGGCAGCCGCACCGCTTCGAGCCCCGCTTCACCGTCGTGGACAGGCGCGACGGCAGCCTGGTCGCGAGCGAAGGCATCGAAACCAACTTCAACCTCTTCGCGCCCGTGCTGTGCCGCGGCCACGTCTTCGTGAACTCGGCCGTCTACCTGAGCAAGTACACCCGCCAGGGCGTGGCCACCAGCTACGGCCTGCACGACGAGTCCGCCTTCGAGGCGCCGCTGTACGCGCAGATGCAATGCGACGGCAAGACGCTCTACCTGGGCGACGAGCGTGGCCGGTTCTACGCGCTGCCGCTCGACGCCGACGCCAACGTGGACGGCGGGGGCGACATCATGGACCCGCAGAACTCCTTCACCGGCCGGCCGCAGGTGTTCCGCTGGACCTACCGGTCGGAGGCCTATCCGCGCCTGGCGGGCAGCGACAACGGCAGCACCGCGCTGGCCGGCGGGACGCTGGTCGTCGGCGTGCGCCAGGAGGACGAGACGCGCGACGCGCTGGTCGGCCTCGACGCCGCCGGCGGCAAGGAGCGCTGGGTCTACGCGCCCGGCCAGCCGATCCGGCAGTGGACGGCCGACCAGGCCGGCGTCATCGGCGACACCGGGGCCTTCGTCTTCGTGCTCGACCTGCAGGGGCGGGAGCAGGCCCGGTACCCCGTCGATCCCGGGCTCAGGCCGCTGTCCAACGTGGTGGCGATCGGCGGCGGCGATCTGGCCTTCGCCACCGAGCAGGGCATCGCGGTGATCGACCGCGCGAGTCGGACGACGCGGCTGAAGATCGCCCACCCCTTCGCGCGCAACGCGCACGACACCAGCCATGTTGCCTACTTTGCGAAATAGGTCCCTCGGCGGGCCCGCCGCGCGCCGCCGGCGGGCCGGGGTTTCGACGGAGGCGCCCGTATGATGGGAGGCGCTTCTCCCCGCCGCTGCATGAACAGCATCCTCCTCGTCGCCCACGCGCCCCTGGCCCAGGCCCTGCGGCAGTGCGCCCTCCATGTCTTTCCCGACGCCGACGCCTGGGTGACGGCGCTCGACGTGCTGCCCAACGTGCCGCCGGAGGAAACGCTCGGCGCCGCCCGCATCATCCTGGCGCAGCAGCTCGGCCGCGCCCCGCGCGCGCAGGTGCTGGTGCTGACCGACGTCTTCGGCGCCACGCCCTGCAACGTGGCGCAGCAGTTGGTGGACGGCGTGCGCTCGCGCCTGGTGGCCGGCGTCAACCTGCCGATGCTGCTGCGCGCGGTGACCTACCGCCACGAGCCGCTGGAGGCCCAGGTGCAGCGTGCCATCGCCGGCGGCACGGCCGGCGTGATGCAGGTGGCGGTGGCGGCGCCGCCCCAGAACCAGGCCAGAAGAAAGCACAGTGATCAAGACATCCGTGACCATCAGCAATAAGCTGGGCCTGCATGCCCGCGCCTCGGCCAAGCTCACCAAGCTGGCCGGCAGCTACCCGTGCGAGGTGTGGATCACGCGCGGCGAGCGGCGCGTCAACGCCAAGAGCATCATGGGCGTGATGATGCTGGCCGCGGGCCTGGGCGCCACGGTGGAGCTGGAGACCGACGGCCCGCAGGAGCAGCAGGCCATGGACGCACTGGTGGCGCTGATGAACGACAAGTTCGGCGAGGGCGAGTGAGGGCCGTGGCCATGGGAGCGGCGCCATGACCATCGCCATCCACGGCCTGCCGGTCGCGCGCGGCATCGCCATCGGGCGGGCGGTGCGGGTGCTGTCCAGCCGCGTCGACGTGGCGCACTACTTCATCAAGCAGGAGGAAGTGGCGGCCGAGATCGACCGCGTGCGCGCCGCGCGCGACGCCGTGGCCGAGGAACTGCGCCGCCTGCACGGCAGCGTGGCGCAGATGGCGCCCAAGGACGCGCCGCACGAGCTGGGCGCCATGATCGAGGTGCACCAGATGATGCTGCAGGACGAGGTGCTGTCCGAAGGCGTCAAGCACTGGATCACCGAGCGCCTGTACAACGCCGAATGGGCCCTCACCACGCAGCTGGAGGTGGTGGCGCGCCAGTTCGACGAGATGGAGGACGAATACCTGCGCGAGCGCAAGGCCGACCTGGAGCAGGTGGTCGAGCGCCTGCTGCGCCAGATGAAGGGCACCGCCGCCGTGCTGGCGCCGCCGCCGCCCAAGCGCCGCGCGCGCGGCGAGGATGATGCCGAGGGCGAAGACGGCTTCGATGCGCCGCTGGTGCTGGTGGCGCACGACCTGTCGCCGGCCGACATGCTGCAGTTCAAGAAGAGCGTGTTCGCCGGCTTCGTCACCGACGTGGGCGGCAAGACCTCGCACACCGCGATCGTGGCGCGCAGCATGGACATCCCGGCCGTGGTGGGTGCGCGCGGCGCCAGCCAGATCGTGCGGCAGGACGACTGGGTCATCATCGACGGCGACGCCGGCGTGGTGATCGTCGACCCCTCGCCCATCATCCTGGCCGAGTACGGCTTCAAGCAGCGCCAGGGCGAGCTGGAGCGCGAGCGCCTGTGGCGGCTGCGGCACAAGAGCGCCGTCACGCTCGACGGCCAGCGCGTCGACCTGCTGGCCAACATCGAGCTGCCGGAAGACACCGAGGGCGCCGTCAAGGCGGGCGCGGTCGGCGTGGGGCTGTTCCGCAGCGAGTTCCTCTTCATGGGCCGCGAGTCGCGCAGCCTCACGCGCCTGCCCGACGAGGACGAGCAGTACGCCGCCTACGTGCGCGCCGTGGAGGGCATGCGCGGCATGCCGGTGACCATCCGCACCATCGATATCGGCGCCGACAAGCCGCTGGACGGCAAGGCCGCGCGGCCCGAGTACCTGAACCCGGCGCTGGGCCTGCGCGCGATCCGCTGGAGCCTGGCCGAGCCGGCGATGTTCCTCACGCAGGTGCGGGCCATCCTGCGGGCCGCCGCGCACGGCGAGGTGCACCTGCTCATCCCCATGCTCGGCCATGCCGGCCAGATCCGGCAGACGCTGGCGCTGATCGACCAGGCCCGCGCCGACCTGGACGCGCGCGGCGCGGCGCACGGCCGCGTGAAGCTGGGTGCCATGATCGAGGTGCCGGCCGCGGCGTTGACGGTGGACCTGTTCCTGCGCCACTTCGACTTCCTGTCCATCGGCACCAACGACCTGATCCAGTACACGCTGGCGATCGACCGCGCCGACGAGGCCGTCGCGCACCTGTACGACCCCTGCCACCCGGCGGTGCTGCGTCTGGTGGCCGACACCATCGCCGCCTGCCGCGCGGCGGGCAAGGGCGTGAGCGTGTGCGGCGAGATGGCGGGCGACGTGAGCTTCACCCGCCTGCTGCTGGGCCTGGGGCTGCGCAGCTTCTCGATGCATCCCTCGCAGATCCTGGCCGTCAAGCAGGAGGTGCTGCGGGCCGACACGACCCGGCTGGGGCCCTGGGCGCAGCAGGTGATCGCCTCGGACGATCCGGCGGCGATGCTGGCCGAGGGCTGAGCCGCTCCGTGCGCCGCCCCGCCCGTCCCGACGACCTGCGCGCCGTGCACGCGATCTACGTGCACGAGGCCGTCTCGCCCTTCCTCACCTACGAGCCGATGCCGCTGGCCGGCTTCGAGCCGCTGTTCGCGGAGATGCTTGCCAGCGGCTGCTTCCACGTGTGGGAGGCGGATGGCGAGGTGGCCGGCTTCTACCGCATCACGCGCTACCCCGGCCGCGCCAGCCACGTGGCGATGCTGGGCACGCTGGCCGTCGATCCGCGCCGCCACGGGCAGGGCATCGCGCAGGCCATGATCGGCGACGCGATCGAGCGCCTGCGCGCCGAGGGCGTGCGGCGCGTGGAGCTCTTCGCCGAAAGCGACAACCCGCGCGCGCTGCGCTTTTACGCCCGCATGGGCTTCGTGCACGAGGGCACGCTGCGCCGCTTCTACAAGCGCGCCGGCGACGAGGACTTCGTCGACGAGCACGTGCTGGGCCTGCTGCTGGACTGACCCGCACCCGGCGGCGTGCAAGCAAGCTTCCACACGCGCCGCAAAGAAACGAAACACAACGCGACCGCGGTGAAAACCGCCGCAGCCGCCGTCCGCGCACGATCAGGGCTCCTTCAACCCGATCTCTTTTTCTGGAGCACCTGTCATGAACGTCCGCGCCCGCTTCCTCGCCGTTTCCGCCCTCGCCCTGCTGGGCGCCACCGCCGCGCAGGCGGAGGCGTACGAGGGCGTGCAGGCCCCCGTCTCGGCGCTCGACCGCGCCGCCGTGCATGCCGAGGCGGTGGCCGCCGCGCACGCGCCCAACCAGAACGTCCCGTCCGGCTCGGTGGTGCTCGCCCCGCTGCCGCAGTCGCGCGACCGCCTGCAGGTGCAGGCCGAGGCGGTGCGCGCCGCCTATGCGCCTGACCAGAACGTCACGCCCGGCTCGCGGGTGGACAGCCAGGTCGCCTCCACCCTGCCCAATCCCGCGGACCTGCGTGCCGCCGGCGGCAGCCAGCCGGCCCGCCGCTTCTGAGCGGCCCTTCGAGGAGACAGCCATGAAAGCCTGGATCCGACGCGGCCTGCTCGGGCTCTTCGGTGGCGCGCTGGTGGCCGGCAGCCTGGCCGGCTGCGCGGGCCACCACCGCCACGGCTGGGGCAGCAGTGCCGACAGCGCCGAGTTCCGCGAGCGCATCGTCGAGCGCATGAGCAGCCGGCTCGAACTCGACGCCGCGCAGCGCGCCAAGCTCAACGTGCTGGCCGACAAGCTGCAGGTGCAGCGCAAGGCGGTGCGCGAGGCCGGTGGCGGCGGCGAGCCGCGCTCGCAGTTCAAGTCGCTGTTCGCCGGCGACCGGCTCGACCGCCAGCGCGCCGCGCAGCTGGTCGACGAGAAGACCGCCGCCGTGCGTGCCGGCAGCGCCGACGTGATCGCCGCCGTGGGCGACTTCTTCGACAGCCTCAACCCCGCGCAGCAGCAGAAGGTGCGCGAATTCATGGACCGCGGCGGCCGCCGCTGGGGTAGAACTTGACCACCCCCGTTTGGCCGGCCTCACTTCGTGTGGCCGACCCATACCCCCTCGAGGGGGCAACACCAGCGGCCCGGCAAAGCCGGTTCCGCGGTGTTCCCCGCAACGACCGAGTGTCCGGCGACGGCGACGATGGAGCCACCCACGGCGGCGTTCGTACGATCCTCCGGCTGGAGGGGCTGGCGATCCTCGTGCTCGCCGTGGCGGCCTATGCGCAATTCGGTGCCGGTTGGGGCAGCTTCGGGCTGTTCTTCTTCGCGCCCGACCTGGCGCTGCTCGGCTACCTTGGCGGCTCGCGCCTGGGTTCCGTCCTTTACAACGCGACGCACAGCCTCGTCGGACCGGTGCTGCTGGGGGCAGCAAGCCTTGTCTTCGCGGCCCCGGCCGCGATGGCTGTTGCGCTTGCGTGGACCGCCCACATCGGCTTCGACCGCGCGCTGGGCTACGGCCTCAAGTACGCGCAGGGCTTCGGCTTCACCCACCTGGGGCGGCTCGGCCCGCGCGACCCGTGGTGAGCGGATGCCTTCGGGACTCATGCTCGCCGCCCTGTGGCACCCGTCGCACAATGCCGTCATGCCGCGCATCCTGCTGATCGACGACGACGTCCACCTCGCGCCGCCGCTGACGACCTACTTTGCGCGCTTCGACTGCACGCTCGACAGCGCCCAGCGGCCCAGCGAGGGCCTGGCCCGGCTGCGCGCCGGCGACTACGACGCCGCCATCCTCGACGTCATGCTGCCCGAGATGGACGGCTTCGCGCTGTGCCGGCAGATCCGTGCCGAGCCCGGCATCGGCGACATCCCGATCGTGATGCTCACCGCCCGCGGCGAGGTGATGGACCGCGTGGTCGGCCTCGAGCTCGGCGCCGACGACTACCTGCCCAAGCCCTTCGAGCCGCGCGAGCTGGTGGCGCGGGTGCAGACCATCCTGCGGCGCCAGCGGGCCCGCCCCGCCGCTGCCGCGCCGGCGCAGCGGCTGGTGTTCGACGGCCTGGCCATCGACCTGGACCGGCGCGAGGTGCAGCGCCACGGCGAGGTGCTGGAGCTGACCGGCACCGAGTTCGAGCTGCTGGCGCTGCTGGCCTCCGAGCCCGGCAAGGTCTTCGGCCGCGACGACATCCTCAACCGCCTGCGCGGCCACGAGGCCGAGCTGTACACCCGCGCGGTGGACATCGTCGTCAGCCGCCTGCGCCGCAAGCTGGAGCCGCTGGAGTGCATCAAGACCCTGCGCAATGCCGGCTACGCGCTGGCCGTGGCGCCGCCGCCGGCGGCATGAGTCGGCCTTGAGAGCGCGTCCGTCCACCCGGCCGCCGGCACGCCGGCAATGGCGCCGCTCGCTGCGCGTGCGGCTGGTGATGTGGTTCGTCGTGCTGGCACTGGTGATGGCCGGCGTCTTCGTCGGCGGGATGAAGCACTCCTTCTCCACCGGCTGGGGCGCGGTGGCGCAGCCGCTGCTGCTGGACTACGAGGACCGCATCGTCGCCGAGCTGGGCACGCCGCCCGACGTGGGCCGCGCCCAGGCGCTGGTGGCGCGCCTGCCCATCACGCTGCGCATCGAGGGACCGGTGGTGAACTGGGATTCGCATCCCGGCCTGCGCCAGCCCGACTTCTTCCACCGCGGCGACGGCGACGACACGCAGGACCGCTGGTACGTGCGCCACTCGGCCGACGGCCACCGCGTCACCTTCGGCTGGGCGCCCAAGATGTGGGACACGGCGCCGCGCGCTGCCGGCTGGCGCACCCTGGGCCTGCTGCTGCTGGTGGTGCTGCTCGTGTACGCCGCCATCAGCCGGCTGCTGCGCCCGCTGATCGACATCCGCCAGGGCGCCGAACGCTTCGGCAGAGGCGCGTTCGACCAGCCGATCCCGGTGCGCGGCTGCGACGACCTGGGCGAGCTGGCCCAGCGCATCAACACCATGGCGCGCGACATCCAGGCCATGCTCGATGCCAAGCGCACGCTGCTGCTGGCCGTCAGCCACGAGCTGCGCTCGCCGCTCACCCGCGCCCGCCTCAACGCCGAGCTGCTGCCCGAGAGCCCCGAGGGCGCGGCCGAGCGCGAAGCCCTGCTGCGCGACCTGAACGAGATGCGCGACCTGATCAGCGACCTGCTGGAAAGCGAGCGGCTGGCCAGCCCGCATGCCGCCCTGCAGCGTGAGCCGGTGCAACTGGAGGCCCTGGCGCGCGAGGTGGTCGACGAACTGCACGCGCGCGGCGTGCCCGGCGCGCAGGCGGTGCGGATCGACGCCGCCGAGCCGCTGCCGGATCTGCCGCTGGACCGCGCCCGCGTGCGCCTGCTGCTGCGCAACCTGCTGGACAACGCCCTGCGCCACGGCGCCGTCGCCGGGCAGGCGCCGGTGCTGCGCCTCGCCCCGGCGCCGGACAGCGCGGGCGTGTGCATCGAGGTGCGCGACTTCGGCCCCGGCGTGCCCGAGGAGCAGCTCGCCCGCCTGGCCGAGCCCTTCTACCGCCCCGACAGCGCCCGCACCCGCGCCGCCGGCGGCGTCGGCCTGGGCATGTACCTGTGCCGGCTGGTGGCGCAGGCGCACGGCGGCACCTTGTCGCTGCGCAACGCGCGGCCGGGGCTGGCGGTCGAGGCCGAGCTGCGCTGACGCCGCCTGTCGCCTTGGGCACCGTGCACGGCATGGCGGCGCGGCTAGCATGGCCGTCGCCGCCGACAGGCCCCCTCCAGGAGACACCGCCATGACCGCCAGCGCCGCCACCATCAACCGCCAGTTCCGCCTCGCCAGCCGCCCGCAGGGCGCCGCCACGCGCGAGAACTTCAGCTTCACCGAGGCGCCCGTGGGCGAGCCTGCCGAGGGCGGCGTGCTCGTGAAGACGCTGATGCTCTCGCTGGACCCGGCCATGCGCGGCTGGATGAACGAGGGCCGCAGCTACATCCCGCCGGTGGGCATCGGCGAAGTGATGCGCGCGGGCGGCATCGGCCGCGTGGTGGCGTCGCGCAACCCGGCCTTCGCCGAAGGCGACGTCGTCTACGGCGTGCTGGGCGTGCAGGAGCATGCGCTCGTGCCCGCCGACCAGATCAAGGCTGCCGGCCTGGCGAAGATCGACCTGCGCCTGGGCACGCCGGGCCAGTGGCTCAACGTGCTGGGCATGCCGGGCATGACCGGCTACTTCGGCCTGCTCGACGTGGGCCTGGCCAAGGCCGGCGACACGGTGGTCGTCTCCGGCGCGGCCGGCGCGGTCGGCCAGACGGTGGGCCAGCTCGCGAAGATCAAGGGCTGCCGCGCCGTCGGCATCGCGGGCGGCGCGGCCAAGTGCGAGTGGGTCGTCAAGGAACTGGGCTTCGACGCCTGCATCGACTACAAGGCCGGCCCCGGCGCCGTGCGCGAGGGCCTGAAGGAACACGCCCCCAAGGGCGTGGACGTCTACTTCGACAACGTCGGCGGCGAGATCCTCGACACGGTGATGGCCCGGCTCGCGCGCAAGGCGCGCATCGTCATCTGCGGCGCCATCAGCCAGTACAACAACGCCAACAGTGCGCCCGCCGCCGGGCCGAAGAACTACCTGAGCCTGCTGGTCAACCGCGCGCGCATGGAAGGCATGGTGGTCTTCGACTATGCCGACCGCTACCCGCAGGCCATCGCCGAGCTGGCCGGCTACCTGAAGGACGGCCGCATGAAGAGCCGGGAGGACGTGGTCCAGGGCCTGGAGAACTTCCCCGAGGCGCTCGGCCGGCTCTTCACCGGCCAGAACTTCGGCAAGCTGGTGCTCGAAGTCGCGCGCGACTGAGCGCCGCAGGGCGGACGCCAGCCGCCCTTTTCCTGCATTCGCCCTTCGACGACGGCGCATCGCCGGCCGTCGTGCCGTGCCGTGCGCGCACCGGATTCGGGCAAGTTTTCGTCAAGATGTTAACTTTAGTATTTAATAAGAAAGTAACATCGCATACCTTGACTCCCCAGGGAAGGCCGTGACGGCGGGGAGTTCGGGCCATGACCTTGACGGAGCTTGCTTTCAGATGAACCGAATCCATCGCATCGTTTTCAACCGATCCACCGGCCATTGGCAGGCGGTGAGCGAGACCGCCCGTGGCCACGGGCGCGGCGGCAGCACCCGCAAGGCGGTCCTGCAACGCCTCGGCCTGGCCGCCGCGGGCGTGGCCCTGGCCCTGCCCGCATGGGCGGGCGCCGGCGGCCAGGGCGGCACCCCGACGCCGCTGGGCTACGTGGTCTACGGCGGCGCGGGCGGCAGCGACGGCCAGGGCGGCCAGGGCGGCTTCAACGACGATACCTTGAACACGCAGGGCGGCGCGGGCGGCCATGCGGGCCCTGGCGGTCCGACGGCCGGCGCAGCTGCGTCCGGTGCGGGCGTGGGCCCGAGCGGCGCCGGCGGCGCGGCCGGCACCAGCGGCGCGCCGGACGGACAGGCCGGCGGCTCCGAGACCGGCGGCGGCGGCTTCGGCGGCGGCGGCGGGGGCGGCTTCCACGGCGCAGCCGA
>NZ_JBIQNC010000075.1:0-20178 GCF_044462705.1 Xenophilus sp. | reverse complement strand
CCAGCACGGTGGCGGTGGTGGTGCCGTCACCGGCGTTGTCGCTGGTCTTGGAAGCCACTTCCTTCACGAGCTGGGCGCCCATGTTCTGCAGCTTGTCCTTGAGTTCGATTTCCTTGGCGACCGAGACACCGTCCTTGGTCACGGTGGGGGCGCCGAAGGAGCGCTCGAGCACCACGTTGCGGCCCTTGGGGCCCAGGGTCACCTTGACGGCGTTGGCCAGGATGTTCACGCCTTCGACCATGCGGGCGCGGGCGTCGCCGCCGAAGACCACGTCTTTTGCTGCCATGTGTTTGTTCTCCGAAATTCAGGGGGGATTGATTACTTCTCGACGACCGCGAACAGGTCGTCTTCCTTCATGACCAGCAGTTCCTCGCCGTCGACCTTGACGGTCTGGCCCGAGTACTTGCCGAACAGCACGCGGTCGCCGACCTTGATGTTCAGGGCCACGAAGTCGCCCTTGTCGTTGCGCTTGCCGGGGCCGACGGCCAGGACTTCACCCTGGTCCGGCTTCTCGGCGGCGTTGTCGGGGATCACGATGCCCGAGGCGGTCTTGGTTTCGCTTTCAACGCGCTTGACGATCACGCGATCGTGCAGAGGACGAAGTTTCAATTGAATCTCCTGATGGAAATGAGACAGGTTGGAATCCGAGGGGAGGCGGTCCGCGAGGGGACCTCCCCGTCCACTTGGCGCCGGGTGCCAGAGCTTTGTTAGCACTCATCGCCAGCGAGTGCTAATCATACGGGCATTGCTGGCGCTTTCAAGCCCCCAGCGCGTTGTTTGATGAGTGCGGAGCGGCACTGATCTTTGGTCTATGTGCCATTCATCTTGGTTTTTTTGCAAAATTACCCGGATTTAATATGTTGTCTTGCGAATCGGCCTGGAGTTTCCTCCAGGCTCGCACTCAAGGCGGCCAGACGGGGGATTGAGACAAGATGCCGGAAGACCAGGAAGTGAGGAGAAGGCTTGCCGTTGAAGTGAGCGGCGATGCGAAGAAGCTGCAGTTCGATGCGACTAGAGATTTGGCTGACTGAATTACGGATGCTGCTTGGAGCAGTGCACGCACAGCCCGTACGCCAGCACGATGTGGCATGTGATCTTGACCATCAGCGATAGAAGTCGGAGGGCCAATCACTTTCAAGAAGCACCACTGCGCTCTGTGGCCATTTTGTTGGGTCGATGCAGCATCTCCCCAACTTTATGGAGCGAGTGCCGACTCTTAGGTGGCAGTTAACAGAAATACAGAATTGGTAACTAAACGTAGTGGCAAAATTCTTTCATCAAGAAGGGAGGGCATAGGCGCGGTGCAGGGCTGCTGGGCATGGGCGAGGCAGCGTCAAGGTTGAGTTAACGCATCGCCGATCACTGTCACCGCGACTTATGCATGCCGACCTTGCACTCAGGATGATGGTCGACCTGTTCTGGTCAGGCTTCGTGGTCTCCCTGCCAGTGCTCGGCACCGTGATGCTCGTGGGCATCCTGATCAGCGTGGCCCAGGTGGTCACGCAGGTGCAGGAGATGTCGCTGACCTTCGTGCCCAAGCTGTTTGCCGCGGGTGTGGTGCTGGTCCTGGGCGGGCCGTGGATGCTGCGCAAGCTGATGCAGTTCACCACGAGGCTCTGGCTGTCGATCCCTTCGATGTTCTAGGCGATGGGCGCACTTTTCTCCGTGCAAGGACTGGCGCCCTGGCTGGGCAGTCAGGCGCTGGGCTGGTCGCAGGGCGTGTTGCTGCTGTCGCTGCGGCTGGGCGCGTTCGTCGCGCTCAATCCGGTCTTCTATGTGTTGCCAATGCCCGCGATGGCGCGCCTGTTGCTCGTCATGGCGCTGGCGGTGCTGTTGAGCCTCGGACTGGGCGGTGACGCGCCGGTCGTGGCGACGGCCACGCTCATGCAACGGGCGATGGCCGAGCTGCTGCTCGGCGCCACGATGGCCCTGGGGGTGTTGCTCGCGTTCTCGGCCTTCTCCATCGCGGGCCAGTTGCTGGACGTGCAGATCGGCTTCGGCATCGTGCAGGTCTTCGATCCCGCGACGCAGCGCCAGGTGTCTGTGCTGACCTCCTTGATCCAGTACGTCGGCGTGCTGGTCTTCTTCCTGCTCGACGGCCACCATGCGCTGCTGCAGGGCCTGGCGTATTCCGTGGAGCGGTTTCCTCCGGGGCAGGTCTGGTCGCTGGGGGTCGCCGTCGAGCCGCTGATACGCCAGGCGGGCGGCATCTTCGCGCTGGGCTTTGCGCTGGCGGCGCCGGTGGTCTTCTGCGTGCTGCTCACCGAGTTCGCGCTGGGCGTCGTTGCGCGCAACCTGCCGCAGGTCAACATGTTCACACTGGGCATCCCCGTCAAGATCGTGGTGGGGCTGGTGGCGCTGTCGGTCTGGTCGTCGGGCATCGGCATCGTCATGGAGCGTGTCTACCGCAGCTTCGAGCCGGCCTGGACGGTACTTTTGGGCAGCGGCCCGGCTGGCCGGACGCAGGAAGGCGCGCGATGAGCGAGCAGGACCTGGACCGCAGCGAAGCGGCCACGCCGTTCAAGCTGCGGCGCGCGCGGGAAAAAGGACAGGCCGCGCGCAGCACGGACGCCGTGGGTGCGGTCGTCTTCGCCGTGGCGGCGGCCTACCTCGGCTGGAAGGGCGCAGATGAATTGATCCGCCAGTTCGTCGTGGATCGTGCCGTCCTGATCCACGCAGCGCGCGCATCATCGCCCCAGGCGTTGTGGTCGCTGATCGCGCAGGGCCTGCAGGCCAGCCTCCTGCAACTGGCGCCCTTCTTCGGGGCACTCATGCTGGCGGCCGTGTGCGGCAATGTGATGCAGACCGGCCCCATGCTGTCCTTCGAGCCCTTGAAGGCGGACTTCAACCGGCTCAACCCCGCGCAGGGCTTCAAGAAGATCTTCTCCATGCGCGTGCTGTTCGACGGTGCCCGCGCCTGCGTGAAGCTGGTGGTTCTCCTCGGCGTGGCGTTCCTGGCCCTGCGCGCACTGGCGCACCAGTTCTTCGCACTGGCCGCGCTTTCCCCGTGGGGCTATGCACGCGCCCTGGTGGACGACCTGTCCAGCCTGGCTTTCAAGATGGCCCTGGTCATGGGCATCGTGGCACTGGTGGATTGGGTCTACACCCGCCGCGAGTTCGCCAAGAAGATGCGCATGAGCCGCCGCGAGCTCAAGGACGAGATCAAGCAGCGCGAGGGCGACCCCCGCATTCGGGCGCGGTTGCGGGAGCTGCGCCTGGAAGCGCTCAAGCGCAGCAAGGCGCTGCGCAAGACCCGGGACGCGGACGTGCTCGTCGTCAATCCCACGCACCTGGCCATCGCGCTCAAGTACGAACACGGGCGCATGAGTTCACCGCAGTTGCTCGCCAAGGGGGCGGGCCACATGGCCGCCGCCATGCGTGACGTGGCCGCGCGCCATGGCATTCCGGTCGTGCGCAACGCCCCGCTGGCGCGGGAGCTGTTCCGTTCGCTCCCGGTGGACAGCCATGTCCCTCCCCAGCTGTATGCGCAGGTGGCCCGCATCATCGTCTGGGTGCTCGCCATGCGTGAGCAGCGGGGCGCGCCGCGCCCGAGCGGAGGCGCCGCATGAACGCGCTGCGCGCTGCTGTCGGCAAACACAGCGACATCGTCATGGTGCTGCTGGTGCTGGCCGTGCTGGTGGTGCTCTTCGCGCCCATCCCGAGCTGGACGCTGGACTTCCTGATCCTCACCAACTTCAGCTTCGCCTTCCTGGTGCTGCTGCTGACCTTCTACATGACGCGGCCGGTGGAGTTCTCCACCTTCCCGTCGCTGCTGCTGATCGCCACGCTGTTTCGCCTGTCGCTGAACGTCGCGGCCACCCGCCTGATCCTCTCCGACGGCGACGCCGGACGCGTCATCGCCGCCATCGGCTCCTTCGTGGTCGGCGGCAACTACGTGATCGGGCTGATCGTCTTCCTCATCCTGATCGTGGTGCAGTACGTGGTGGTCACCAGCGGCGCGCAGCGCGTCTCGGAGGTCGCCGCCCGCTTCACGCTGGACAGCATGCCCGGCCAGCAGATGAGCATCGATGCCGACCTGAACATGGGCTTCATCGACCAGGCCGAGGCGCAGCGCCGGCGCAAGAACCTGGAAAAGGAGGCGGGCTTCTACGGCGCCATGGACGGCGCGAGCAAGTTCGTCAAGGGCGATGCCATCGCCGGCATCATCATCATGCTGATCAACATCATCGGCGGCCTGATCATCGGCGTGATGCAGCATCAGATGCCCTGGCAGCAGGCGTTGCAGACCTACACGCTGCTGACCATCGGCGACGGGATCGTCACGCAGGTGCCGGCGCTGGTGATCGCCGTGGGCACCGGCATCATCGTCACGCGCTCCTCATCCGACAGCAACCTCAGCCAGGAGGCGCTCAGGCAGATCACCTCGTTTCCCAAGACGCTGCTGCTGGTGGCTGGTGCCCTCGGCGGACTGTTGCTGTTGCCGGGCATTCCGGCGATTCCCACCTTCGTGCTGCTGTGCGGCGTGCTGGTGGCGGCCGTCCTGCTGTACAGGGCGCGTGCGGAAGCCGTACCTGGCACCGAGGGCGGCACTGCGGCGCAGAACACCGACGCCGCGTCCATCGGTTCGAGGGCTGCGGAGGAGGGCGACCCCTATGCGCCTTTGCAGGTCGAGCCGATCGAGGTGCATTTGGGCAGCCAGTGGACGCAGGTGATCAACCAGCCCGGCAGCGCATTCATGGAGCGGGTGGGTGCTTTCAGGCAGCAGTTGGCGCTGGAGTTGGGCCTGGTGCTTCCCAGGGTGCGCTTCAGGGATGCTGCGAGGCTGGCGCCGCAACGCTACGAAATCCATCTGGATGGCGTCATGACGGGCAAGGGCGAGGCGCGCGCGGACCGCATCCTGGCCATCCATCCCAGCGGCGACACCCGCTCGCTGCCAGGCGAGCCGACCCGCGAGCCGACCTATGGGCTGCCGGCCCTGTGGATCGAGGAGTCGCAACGCGAGGCCGCGGCGCAAGCCGGTTTCACCCTCGTGGACGCCGGCACCGTGCTGATGACGCACCTGAGCGAACAGCTGCGCCGGGAATGCGCCAGCCTGCTGACCCGCTCGGAGGTGGACAAGCTGCTGACGCGCGTGCGCCAGTCGCAGCCGGGCCTGGTCGAGGAACTGGTGCCCACGGTGCTGTCGACCAGCGACATCCAGCGGGTGCTGCAGAACCTGCTGCGCGAGAAGGTCTCGATCCGACACATCGAGGCCATCCTGGAATCGCTGGCGGACGCCGGCCGCGCCACCCGTGACATCGGTGCGCTGACGGAGGCCGTGCGCCAGCGCCTGGGCCAGGCAATCTGCCAGAGCCTGGTCGGGGATGCCGGTGCGTTGCAGGTCATCACCATCGATCCCGTCCTGGAGAGCCAGTTCATGGAAAGCGTCCACGCGGCGGCCGCGAGCGCGAACCACTCGCTGGTGATCGAGCCGCGCCTGGCCGAGCGCTTCATCGGTCGGCTCGTGCAGCAGGCCGAACGCATGATGAAGAGCAACCTGCTGCCGGTGCTGCTGTGCGCGCCGGAGCTGCGGCGCCACCTGCGGGCGCTGTCCGAGCGGCTGCTGCCGCACCTGCGGGTGGTGTCGATGAGCGAGGTCCCGCACAACGTGGAACTCAAGTCCTTTGGTGTCGTCCAGGTCCAGTCCGGGCCGTGAGGAAAGGGGCGTTTCGATGATCGATGTACTGGCCGTCAGCCTGCAGGGCATGCAGCAGGACGCCTCCCGGCTGGAGCGCATCAGCGCGAACCTGGCCAACGCCATGACGCCGGGCTACAAGAGCGAGATCGTTTCGTCGCTGCCCTCTGTGGGCGCCACCTTGGCCTCCAGTGGAACCTTCGCCGGGGCCATTCAGGCTCAGCAGCACGCGCAGGCTGGTGCGCCGCTCCCCGGATCGACGGAAGGCGCGCCCCGCGCGCAGGCGGATATTGCGGATGGACTGCTCGTGCGGCCAGACCTGCGCCCTGGCACGCTGCGCGCCACCCGCCGCGCGCTCGACCTGGCGCTGGCCGGCCGGGGCTACCTGGAGGTGTCGACGGCGCAGGGGACCGCATACACCCGCCAGGGCGAACTCCAGATCGATCCGCGCGGTCGCCTGGTGACCCTGGCGGGCGGGCATCCCGTGATGGGGCTGGGTGGCGAGATCATGCTCAGCCAGCCCGACCCTGTGATCGACGCGGCAGGACGGGTCTTCGAGCGGCGCGCGGACGGGGCGATGGACACCGCGCCGGTGGCGCAGATCAAGGTCGTGGATGCCGGCGACAGCGCGATGCGCGCCCTGGGCGGCGGCTTGCTGGCCGCCCTCGGGGAGGAGCCCGTCGAGCTGCCGGAGACGCAGGTCCAGTTGCGCCAGGGCTATCTCGAGAACGCCAACGTCAATACGACGCACGAGATGGTGCAGCTCATCCAGACCGTGCGCCACTTCGAGACCCTGCAGAAAGTGGCCTCCGGCTACGACGAGATGCTCGGCGCCGCCGTGCGCCGGCTGGGCGACCTCGGGTAGCGGTCCGTTTTCACTCCGATATCTCGCACCACACACCGACTGAAAGACCCCATGTTCGACGCTCTCTACATCAGCGCCACCGGCATGCAGGCGCAGCAGACCAACCTGGACACCATCGCCAACAACCTGGCCAACGTCAACACGACCGGCTTCAAGAAGGCGCGCGTGGCCTTCACCGATCTGATGGTGCAGGAGGCCGCCCGGCTGGCGCCCGCACAGGACGAATCGGCCGCCGGCGCGGCACCGTGGGGCATCCTGGGCGGGCGGCTGACCGTCGGCGCCGGCGTGGGCGTGGCCGCCACGGCGCGGCTGTTCGAGATGGGGGACCTGAAGCAGACCGACTCGGCATTCGACGTGGCGATCCAGGGCGAGGGCTTCATCGAGGTGAACCTGCCCGACGGCACCAGCGCCTTCACGCGCGGCGGCACGCTGAAGATCAACCAGGACGGACTGCTGGCCAACTCGACCGGCTATCCCTTGAAGGCCGGCATCTCCGTTCCGGACAACGCGCAGGAACTGCTCATCGACGCGGACGGCAAGGTGCAGGCCGTGGTGCCAGGCCAGCTTTCTGCCGTGGACCTGGGGCAGATCGAGCTGGTGCGCTTCACCGGGCCCGAGGCGCTCACCGCGCTGGGTGATCAGCTCTACCGCTCCAGCCTGGGCTCGGGCGAGCCCATCGCCGCCCGCGCGGCCGAGGACGGCATGGGCAGCCTGGCTCAGGGTTTCCTCGAAGGATCGAACGTGAAGCTGAGCGAGGAGATGGTCAACCTGATGCTGGCGCAGCGCGTGTACGAGGCCAACGTCAAGGTGATCCAGGCAGCTGACGACATGCTGGGCATGGTCAACAGCCTGCGCAAGTGAACGTGCCGGTTGGCGTGCGCTTTCCTCCTATGGTGGTCTGCAGGGTCGCGATGCCGCGCCTTCGTCTGCTGGCGGTGATCGCGCTGCAGGCGGGTGCCGCCTGCGCCGCGCAGCCGCCCCAGGCGGGAACGCTGGCCCGCGGTACCCATGCGCGCATCGAACTGCGTCCCCACGTGCTGGCGCGCCCCGGCGTGGTCACTCTGGGCGACGTGGCCGACCTCACCACGCGCAGCCTCCCGCTGCTGAAGGCGTTGATGGCGCTGCCCCTGGGATCGGCGCCGCGCTTCGGCGCCTCCGTGAGCGTGGACCGGGAGGCCGTCCGGGATTGGGTGCGGCGGCGCGCGGGTGCCGGCATCGAGTGGGCGGGCGCGGCGCAGACCGTGGTGGAGAGCGCAGCGCAGGTGGTGGCCGGCGAGCGTGTGGCCGCTGCGGCGGAGCAAGGGCTGCTGCAATGGCTCGCGGCGCGCAGCACGCGCGCGCAGGTCCAGCCCGCCTCGCACGTCCGCGACCTGGTGCTGCCTCCGGGGCCGGTGGCCTTGAAGGTGCGCCCGCCCGCTGCGGATGCGGTGCCCACCGAGCGCATGCAGGTGTGGGTGGAGGCCTGGGCCGATGGACGGTTCGTGCGCAGCGCCGCCGTGAGCTTCGTGGTGGAAGCCTGGGCGGATGCGACGGTGGCCACCTCTACCCTGGCGCAAGGGGCGCCGCTGGATGCCGTCGTGCGCCACGGCGCCATGGAGGTGCGCCAGGTCGACATCGCGAAGGCCGGGCGCCAAGGCGGTGCGCTGGCCCTCGGCCGTTCGGATGCCCCGCAGCGCCTGCGGCGGGGCGCCAAGGCCGGACAGACGCTGGCCGCCGCGGATCTCGAGGCCGCGCCGGCGGTGGCGCGAGGCCAGTCGGCGAGCCTGGACGTGCGCCACGGTAGCGTCCTAGTGCAAAGCCAGGTCGAGGTGCTGCAGGACGGACGGGTGGGTGACTTGGTGCGCGTGCGCACCCACGCGGCACAGCCGCTCATGGCGCGGGTGGTCGCACCCGGCCAACTGGAGGTGGGGCCATGAAGAACCGCTTCGCGTCGATGCGGACCGCCGCCTCGCGGACCGTGGTGGTGACCCTGATGCTTGCCGCCGCGCCGGCCCTGGCCGAGAGCCTGTATGACGAGGCGCGTTTCCGTCCTCTCACGGCGGACAACAAGGCCCACCGGGTCGGCGATCTGCTGACCGTGCAGGTCTACGAGAACTCGTCCGCCTCCTCCACCGCCGACACCGGAACGCGGCGCAACAACGACATCACGGGATCGATCACGCATGCCAACGGCCGGCCCGTCGGCCAGCTAAGCGTGGGTATCTCGGGCGAGTTCGACGGCGGCGGTCGCACGCAGCGCACCAACAAGCTGCTGGCCACGTTGACCGTGGCGGTGCAGGAGGTGCTGGCCAACGGAGACCTGCGCGTGGCGGGCGAGCAGCTGCTGACGGTCAATGAGGAGCTGCAGAAGGTGAATCTGGAGGGGCGCGTGCGCGCCCAGGACATTTCCGATGGCAACGTGGTGTTGTCCACGCGCCTGGCGGACGCGCGCATCACCTACGTCGGCGAAGGCGACGTCAGCGACCGCGCGCGCCGCGGGGCGTGGCGGCGATTGATGGATTGGCTGGGGTTCTGATGGTGCAGTGGATGCGGGTCCTGGGGGCATTGACGGCGCTGCGTGAGCCGGGAGCGAAGAGGCTGCGGCGGGCGTTGTGTGCAGTGGCGTTGCTGCTGGTGGCGCTGCCTGCCTCGGCGGCCGATGCGATGCGTGTGAAGGACCTGGGCAAGCTGCGAGGCTGGCGCGACAACGCGCTGGTGGGCGTGGGGGTCGTGACCGGCCTGGCCGGCACCGGCGACTCGATGGCCAGCAAGACGACGCGCCAGTCGCTGGCGAACCTGCTGTCGCAGTTCAACCTCACGGTGCCGCCGGAGGCGATCCAGAGCCGCAACGTCGCGCTGGTCAGCGTGAGCGCGGCGCTGCCGACCTTCGCCCGGCCGGGCGACACGCTGGACGTCACCGTGAGTTCGACGGGCGATGCCCGCAGCCTGGTGGGAGGCACCTTGCTGATCACGCCGCTGAAGGCGGCCAACGGGCGTGTCTACGCGCTGGCGCAGGGCTCCCTCTCGGTGGGGGGCTACCGCTACGACGCCAACGGCAACGTCGTGCAGAAGAACCACCCGACCAGCGGCTCGGTGCCGGGCGGCGCGACGGTGGAAGTCGGCGTGAGCGCCGAGATGATGGACGAGCACCAGAGCGTGACCTTCGTGCTCAACGAGCCGGACTACACCACCGCCAGCCGCGTGGCGGCCGCGATCAACGGCCGCCTGGGAATGGGGCTGGCGCAGCCGCGCGACGCCTCCGGCATCGAGATCGCCGTGCCGCCGGGCCGTCGCGAGCACCTAGTGGGCTTCTTCGCCGACATCGAGAACGTGATGGTGCGGCCGGACCGGCGCGCGCGCGTGGTGGTCAACGAACGCACCGGCACGGTCGTCTCCGGCGGCGACGTGCGCATCTCGCGGGTGGCCATCTCCCACGGCGACATCAAGATCGCCGTCTCGCAGCACAACAGCGCCTCGCAGCCCTACGGGGTGTGGCAGGGCGGCCCCGACGTGCGCACGGCCATCGTGACCAACACCCGCGTCGACGTCGACGAGCAGGACGGCGGCCACTTCGTCGCCGGCCAGGACACGGTGGCCGATCTGGTCCAGGCCCTGGCGCGCATGCGGGTCAGCACGCGCGACGTGATCTCGATCCTGCGCGCGGTCAAGGCGGCGGGGGCGCTGCACGGGGAACTGGTGATCCAGTGAGCGGCATCGGCGGGATTTTTGAAGCGATCGACGAGGAGGGAAACGATCCATGACGGAAGGTCTTGAGGCCATCACGCGCCAGGCCGTGAGCTTGGCACTGGATGCGGCCAGCCTGCGCCAGCAGGTGAGCGCCGCCAACATCGCGAACGCCAACGTGCTCGGCTACGCGCCGCAGCGGGTGAGCTTCGAGGCCCAGCTGGCCGAGGCCCGGCGGACCCTGCGTGACGACGGCGCCATCGATCCGGCGTCGCTGGCGCAGGTGCGGCCCGTCATCGAGTTGGATGACGGCGCCGGCGCGGTGGTCGGCACCGCGGCCGGAGAGGGCGTGCGGCTGGACGTCGAAGCGGCGCAGATGGCCCGCAACGCCGTGCACTACCAGGCGCTCGTCAAGGGCCTGTCGCATCAACTGTCGTTGCTGTCGATCGCCGCCGGCGACGGACGCAGGTGAGGTTCGGCTTCATCCACGATTCACCATCAACACACCGATCGATCGACAGCATGGACTACAACGCAAGCTTTGCCATCAGCGCCGTCGGCATGGACATCGAGCGCGCCCGTGTCGAGGTGGCCGCGCTCAATCTGGCCAATGCCAACACGGTCCAGCAGGCCGGCCGGACCTACCAGCCACTGCGGGTGGTCGCGCAGGCCGTGGCGCCAGGCGGCGCCCCTGCCGCGGACTTCGCCACGCTCGTGGAGCAGGCCACCGGGCTGGCCGAATCGCAGGTGCCGCTTGTGAGCATCGAGGCCAGCGGCGCCGCGCCGCGGCGGGTGCACGAACCCGGCCACCCGCTGGCAGACGCGCAAGGCTATGTGAGCTATGCCGGCGTCGATACCGCCGCCGAGATGGTTCAGCTCATGAGCGCCACGCGGGCCTACGAGGCCAACGTGGTGGCCATGAACACTGCCCGGACGCTGGCGCTGCGTGCGCTGGACATCGGCGGGGGCAATGCATGAGCGCGCTCACGCCCCTGGAGGCCGCGGCGCTGTCGCCGCAGGCGCGTCAACTGCTGGCGGCGATGCAGGCCGCCGCGCCGGGTGCATCGGGCGTCGCGCCGTCGGCTTCGGAAACAGCCGGTACGTTCGGCGCGCTGGTGTCGCAAGGCCTGTCGCAGGTCAATGATCAGCTGATCGCCGGGCAGCAGGAGCTGCAGCGCCTGGCGCTGGGCGAGGGCGGCAGCTTGCACCGGATGATGATCCACATGGAGGAAAGCCGCATCTCCTTCCAGCTCCTGATGCAGGTGCGCAGCCGGCTGCTGGAAGCCTATCAGGACGTCATGAAGATGCCGCTGTGAAGACCGCGATCGCCTCCTCTCCTTCTGAGCGCGTAGGCACGCAGGGAGCGCGTGCATGAGCGAAGCCCTCGGATTCTGGCGCCGGCTGCCTGGCCGGGCCCGCGGTGGGCTCGTGACAGGCGCCGTCCTGATCGTCGCCCTCACGGTCCTGCTGGGCTGGTGGCTGTTGCGCATCGACTATCAGGTGCTCTTCACCGACCTCAAGCCCCAGGATGCCCAGGCGATGACGGCGGAGCTGGAGCGGCTGAAGATTCCTTATCGGCTGGGCGACGCCGGTACCTCGATCCTGGTGGATGGCCGGACAGTGCATGCCACCCGCATCAAACTGCTGGGCCGCGACGTGCCGCTACACGGCTCGGTGGGCCTGGAGCTGTTCAACAACAACGACTTCGGCATGACCGAATTCACCCAGAAGGTGAATTTCCAGCGCGCGCTGCAAGGCGAGATCACGCGCACGATCCAGTCCCTGGCCGAGATCCGCGACGTGCGGGTGCTGCTGGCGATGCCGGAGCAGGGGCTCTTCAAGCAGGCGACGGCGCGGCCCAAGGCGTCGATCTCGCTGTCGCTGCGGCCGGGCCGAACTCTGCGGCCGGAGCAGATCGTCGGCATCCAGCGGCTGGTCGCCGCCGCCGTTCCCGGCATGGCCATCCAGGACGTCACGCTGGTGGACGACAGCGGGGTGGCGCTCACGCGGGCGGACGCCGGCGAAGGCGGCACGGCCGGCATGGGCGGCCGGCTCGACCTCAAGCGCGACACGGAGGCGTACCTGCAGCGCAAGGTGGCCGAGGTGCTGGACCGCAGCTTCGGCCCCGGCCAGGCGCTGGGCAGCGTGGACGTGACGCTGAGCATGGACCAGGTGCGCACCACGACCGAGGATGTGCTGCCGGCGCCCGTGCGCGGCGGCCTCCAGTCCACCGGGGTGATCGTCCGGGAAAAGGAAGTCCTGCGCGACGCGGCGGGCGCGCCGCAGCGCGCGGTCGACAGCACGCAGCGCGGCTCCGGCTCGCAGCGCGACACCGAGTACGCGGTCGGCCGGCGGGTCGAGCAGATCGTCGGCCAGCCTGGCGCCATCCGGCGCATCCACGTCGTCGCGGTGCTGCGGCGGGCGCTGGATGCGGCGGAGGAAGACAAGTTGCGCGCCGTCCTGGCCGCTGCGGTCGGCGCCAGCCTGGAGCGGGGCGACTCGGTGGTGGTGCAGACGCTGGGGGCTTCAGGTGCCGGCACGCAGGCCTCGCCTTCCGCAGCATCCCTCCAACCGAACGGCGCCGGCGGGCCGCCCCTCCGGCCTGCAGCCGATGCCGCTGCGGCACCACCCGCCTGGTCTGTTGCGCTGCCGCCGTGGCTGGGCCCTGCCGTCGTCGCGCTGGTGGCGGTGCTCGCCTTGCTCTGGCTGCGGATCCGGCGGCGCGATCGGGAGCGGCCCGTGGCGCCGGCATCGCCGCGGACCCTCTCGGACGAGGAACGGGCGGCTGCCCTGGCCCGGGTGCGGGCGTGGCTGGACGCGGACGAGGCGACACGACCCGGCAGTGTGGCATCCCCAGCCGATCTGGGGGTGCGGCCATGAGGGGCGCGCCGCCTTCGGCCATGAAGACGTCGAACCCAGCGACGTCCAAGGGCATGACCGCGTCCGCGCTGGCGTCGATGGCGACGTTGCCGGCCATGGCCGATTCTGCGGCCCAGCGCCGGGCGGCCTTGCTGCTGCATTCGATGCAGGACGAGGACCGGCGCTGGCTGCTTGCTGCGCTGCCGGTCGAGGCACAGGGTGCGCTGGCGCCCCTGCTGGCCGAACTCGGCGCACTCGGCATCGAGCGCGATGCCCAGGTGTTAGAGGCGGCCATCCGCGAGGTGCCGGCGCGGACGAGGCAGGTGGACATCCTGCAAGCGAACCAGGGGCTGGCGGGTGACCGGCGGAAGGGCGCCGCGCCATGGCAAGCGGACGAAGCCTTCTTGCTGGCGCTGGATCGCGATGGCATCCGCTTGCTCGCCGGCCTGTTGCGTGAGGAGCCTCCCACGCTGGTGGCGCATTTGCTGCAGGCACGGCCATGGCCCTGGCAGGAAGCGGTGCTGCTCGGGCTCGATGACGCGGCACGGCGCCTGGTGCGCGAGCAGTGCGGTGGAGATGGCTCATCTGGCGCACCAGAGGCCGGCGCTGCCTTGCGTCAGGCCGTGCTGCGCGCCGTGGCGGCCAGACTGCGCGATGCTGTCCGGCAACCCGTGGCGCCGAGGGCGCGGTGGTGGTGGAACCGGCGGTGGCGTGCGCGTGTGCAACCGGCCCGCGTCGAGGCTTGAGGGACGGCGCAGCCATGCACGCCAACCCGTCTTCGGTGCCTCCCACGGCCTATGGCCGTCCTTCCGTGCGGGCGGACGTGACGACCGCGCCGGCGTCGTCGGCCGACGCACATGTGCTGCGCCAGGTGGAATGGACGGATACGCCATGGGTGCTGGGGCGGCCCGGCCCGGCGCCGGGTCAGGCTGGCGCGTCTCCGGCAGGAGACAGCGCGCGCACGACCCATCACCCGGGTGCTGGCGAAGACCCAAGTCCCGCCGTGCCGCAGGAATCCGACGGCGATCGCGCGGGCTACGAGGAGGGGTTGCGCCGCGGCCTCGAGGAAGCGCGCGCCCAGGCGGCCGAATTGTTGGCACGCGAACGCGAGGCCATGGTTGGCGCCCTGCAGGAGCAGGCAGCGGCCGCGCGGCAGGAGGCCGAGGCGCGTTGGCGCGAGCAGGTCGAGCAGCAGCAGCAAGAGGCCGGCGCACGCCTGGCCGAGCGGTGCGGGCGATTGGACGGTCTGCTGGCGGCGCTGCAGTCGCAGCTGCAGCACAGGCTGGCGGCGGCCGAGGACGATCTGCTGGCGTTGTGTCACGCCGCGGTGTGCCGCATGCTGGGCGCGGAAGGGCTGAGCGTGCAGGCGATGCGCTCGCACGTGCAGCACGCGCTGGCGCAGGCGGCAGGGGACGAAGCGCTCGTCGTGCTGATGCACCCGGACGATCTGGCGCTGCTGGAGGCCGCGGTGCAGGAGGGGAGCGCTGCCGGCGGCACCCACGGCATCGGCGAGCCGGACCGGACGCATCTGCGCGCCGTGCAGTGGCGCGCCAGCACGGATGTGGCCCTGGGTGGATGCGTTGTGCGCGGTGCGTCCGGCGGCCTGGACGCGCGGTGGGAGACGCAGTTGCAGCTGCTTCGCGAGACGCTGCTGCGCGTGCGGGCGCAGCGCGTTTCCATGCGGGAGCCGGCCGCATGAGCATGCATCCCGCCATGCCGCGCGAAGGAGAGTCTGCCGCAGCCGCGCAGGCCGGCCTCACGGCGGGCCTGCACGCCTATGCCGAGGCGGTGTCGCGGGCGGCGCTGACCAGCCCGTTGGGCTGGGTGCGCGAGCTCCAGGGGCTGGCCGTGGACGCCATCGGCCCGGACGTGGGGATCGGCGAGCTGTGCCAGATCGAGCGCCGGGGCGACGCGGGGCCGGCCGGCCACGAGCAGGCGGGCGTGCTGGCGGAGGTGGTGGCGCTCAAGCCGGGGCGCGTGACCCTGATGGCCTATGGCGGCCTCGACGGGGTGGGCATCGGATCCGAGGTCCGGGCGCTGGGCGCGCGCGCCCAGGTGGCGGTCGGCGACGCCCTGCTGGGGCGGGTGGTGGATGGCTTCGGCCGGCCGCTGGACGGCGGGCCGGCGCCCCTCACCTCGGCGATGCGTCCGCTGCGCGCGCCGGCCATCAACCCGATGCAGCGCCCGCCGATCGAGCGGACGCTGGAGACCGGGGTGCGCTGCATCGACGGACTCCTCACCCTGGGGCTGGGCCAGCGCGCGGGCATCTTCGCCGGCAGCGGCGTCGGCAAGAGCACGCTGCTCGGCCTGATGGCGCGCCACATGGGCGCCGGCGCCACGGGCTCGGCGGCCACAGGGGACATCAACGTCATCGCCCTGATCGGCGAGCGCGGCCGCGAGGTGCGGGAGTTCATCGAGCGGCAACTGGGCGAGGGGGGGCTGGCCCGCTCGGTGGTCGTCGTCGCCACGGCCGACCAGCCGGCCCTGGCCCGCCTGCGTGCGGCCTACGCTGCGCTGTCCATCGCGGAGTATTTCCGTGACACGGGACGCCAGGTCCTGCTGACGATGGACTCGGTCACACGCTTCGCGATGGCTCGCAGGGAAGTCGGCCTGGCGGCCGGGGAGCCGCCGACTGCGCGCGGCTACACCCCCTCGGTGTTCGCGGAGCTGCCGGAGCTGTGCGAGCGCTGTGGCACCGCGCCGGGCGGCGGCTCCATCACGGCGCTGCTGACCGTGCTGGTCGAGGGCGACGACCTGAACGAGCCCATTTCCGATGCGCTGCGGGCGATCCTGGACGGCCACATCGTGCTGTCGCGACAGATCGCGCACCAGGGCCGCTACCCCGCCATCGATGTCCTCAAGAGCGCCAGCCGGCTGCTGCCCTCGCTGGCGTCGCCGGCCGAACGCGATCTGGCGATGGAGGCGGTGCGGCTGCTGGCCGTGCTCGAGCGCAATCGGCCCCTGGTGGAGATCGGGGCCTACGAGGCGGGCAGCAACGCCGAGCTGGATGACGCGCTTGCCAAGCAGGAGGCGCTGATGGACTGGCTCAAGCAGCGCGAAGGCGGCGCATCGCGCGCGGCCGCGCTGGAAGCGCTGGCATCCATCGTGGCGCCGAGTCCCGAGCGGGGAGGGGGCCGATGAAGGGAGAAGCCGCCATGCAGGCGCAGGCGAGCGATGTGGACCTGCGGGGCTTTCGCTACGCACTCGAACCCGTCGAGCGCCGCCAGCGCTGGCAGCTCGATGCGTTGCAGCGTCGGTTGGCGCTGCAGCAGACGCAACTGGCGCAGGCCCGGCAGGGCGCGCAGGACCTCGAGGACGAACGCCAGGCAGTGGCCGCGCGTGCGGGCTCCGTTCAGGGACAGCGCATCGATCCCCAGTCGAGGGGCCGCGCGCTGGCCTACATGCGCCGCCTGGCGCAGCAGCACCACGACGCCCTGGAGCGGGTGGACGAGCTCGACGCGGCGTGTGCGCAGGCACGCAGCGACTGCATCCAGGCGCAGCTGCGCCTGCAGGGGCTGCAGGCGCACCGCGCCTCGGCGCTGGCCGAGTTCGCGACCGAGCAGCGCCAGCGCGAGGCGGGCGAGCGCGACCGGGAGTGGCTGGCGCGTCGCCGCGCGCCTGCCGCGGTGAAGGAGAACCCATGATGGCGCCGGACATGAAGGGCATCGCGGCGGCCGCGGGCGCGAAGCCGCGGTCGAGTGCGGCCGTGCCCAATGATCCGTCGGGGCTGCAGCGGCAGCTCTGGCTGCAGGAGGTGGAGCGCGCGCAATCGTCCGCCTGGTTTGCATCGTCACCCACGGCCGCTGCTGCGGCGCCGCCCGCGCCCACGCAGACACCCCCCGCGCGGCCGCCGTCGCAGCCTGCAGTGGTCCGGACACCCGTGGGGCGCGACGGATCCGGATCCACGCGGAACCATCCGGCCGCGTCACCGCGGCCGGTGGTGCCGGAACCGCTCCGGTCCGCCGAACCGGCTTCCGGCCTGCCGTCCGGGCCGGCGGGTGCGTCCGGGCCGATCCGGGGGCTGGCGGAGACCGCTGGCGAGCGCGTTCGCGGCGCGAACGGCGATGGCGTTGCCGGAGGTGACAAGCACGCCTTGCCGCTGCCGGCCCTGGCCGCCGGGATCCGCGAAGCGCTGCGCGATGCCATGGCGACGCGGGCGGTGGCATGCGCTCCCCACGCGGCGGCCGCTGCGCCGGGCGTCCCCGGGCCGGCAGCACGGCCAGCGGGTTCGCCGATGCAGGTGCGCGTGCACGTGGAGTCGCGCGGATCGGCGCTGTCGGTCTGGCTCGGTGTGCCGCAGGGGGAGGAGGGCCCGGCTCTGCCACAGGCGCCGGACGAACTGCTGCGCCAGGTCCGTGCAGGCCTGGGCGCGCGCGGCGGCCAACTGGCCCAACTGGTCGTCAACGGGCGTGTCGTCTGGCGTGGCGCCGGGCGTGACGACGGCTGGCCGCCGCCGCTGGCCGGCGAAGGCGTGCCCTTCCCGGTGCAAGCCGCGATGTCGCATCTGAATCTGTTTGACAAGGAGAAAGCCAATGGCGATCGATTCCGTGAGTAGCCTGGGCGCCGGACTGCAGTCCAGCAGCCTGGGCATGCAGGACTTCCTCAAGATCCTGCTGACGCAGCTGACCTACCAGGATCCGCTCAAGCCCATGGACAACCAGGAGTTCATGGCGCAGATGGCGCAGTTCACGAGCCTGGAGCAGACCCAGCAGCTCAACAGCAAGATCGAGACGCTGATCACCAACCAGGCGGCGCTGCAGTCGGTGGGGCTGATCGGCCGGACAGTGGACGTGGTCACCAGCGCAGGCACGCTGACGGCGACGGTGCAGTCGCTGTCGTTGGTTGGGAGTGCCCCGATGCTGTCCGTCCAGACGGCCGCCGGCGCCACGCTGGACAACATTTCGCTGAGCCAGATCTCCGCGGTGCGCTGAGGCGGGCGCTCGCGGGTCCGGCCCCTTGCAGACGATCCATTGATCCATTTCATCACCCCGGAGGGAAGCATCCATGCTGGATTCCATCTACGTCGGCATGACGGGCCTGTTGAGCTATTCGCAGGGCCTGCGTGTCATCGCCAACAACACCGCCAACATGAACACGCCCGGCTTCAAGGGGTCGGTGCTGCAGTTCTCGGACCTGGGCTACACGCAGCAGCATCTGGGCGGCCCGGGCGCAGGGACCTCGACCCAGCTGGGCTTCGGCGTCAACACGCTGGGCACGCGCCTGTCCTTCGCGCCTGGCGAGATGCGGCAGACGGACAACGACCTCGACCTGGCCGTGGACGGGCAGGGCATGTTCGTGTTGCGCGAAGACGATGGGACGCTGAGCTACACGCGTGCGGGCCAGTTCCAGTTCAACACCGACGGCGTGCTGGTCAACCAGGCGGACAAGCTGCCGGTGATGGGCTATGACGCCGCCGGCAACCTGGTGATGATCTCCCTGGCCGGCCAGATGACCCATCCCGGCAAGCCGACCGCGCGCGTGAGCTTCACGGGCAACCTCTCCAGCACCGCCACGGAGCAGACCGTCGGCAGCGTCAAGGTCGTCGACGCGGCTGGCGGCGAGCACACGCTGTCCGTGAAGTTCACCAACACCGCCTCCACCGAAGCCGGGACCTGGAAGGTGGAACTCATGGACGGCAGCACGAGCGTGGGCTCCGGCGTGATCGCCTTCGTGGATGGCAAGCCGGTTGCGGATCGGTCCAGCGTGGCGATCACCTACAAGCCCGCGGGTCTGGCCGAACAGGCGCTGACGCTGGATTTCGGCACGGACGTCAGCTCCTTCGCTTCGGGCAACCTGTCCACGCTGGCGATGAAGACGCAGGACGGCGTGGCGCCCGGCGCGTTGACGGGTGCGACCTTCGATGCCTCGGGGCGGCTGGTCATGCGCTATGCCAACGGCCAGACCCGGCAAGGACCTGCGCTGGCACTGGCGCGCGCGGAGTCGCCCGACGCCGTGGGGGCCGAGGGAGACAACCGCTTCCGGATGCTGGACCCGGCCGCCTGGCGCAGCGGCACGGCAGGCGCCAACGGCTTCGGCAGTGTGCGCAGCCGCACCGTGGAGGTGTCCAACGTCGACCTGTCGCGCGAATTCAGCGACCTGGTCGTCATGCAGCGAGGCTACCAGGCCAGCTCGCAGGTCATCTCCACGGCCAACGAGATGCTGCAGGAACTGTTCCAGATGAAGAGCAAATGAACGCCGCCGCACCACCAGCCCCCTTCTCTCCGGGCGCGTCGCCGGCTGTCTCGGCGCTGCTGGACGAGCGCGAAGGTGCGCGCGCCTGCGACCTCGTCGCCTGGACAGACGAGCACAAGCGCCTGCTCGGCCAGGCGTTCGAGGACCTGCAGCATGCCTGGCAGACGCAGTGGTGCATGCCGGCCATGGAGGGGCCGGATGGCCGGGCGCCTGTCGTGTTGCGTGAAGCGGCGCAACGCGCCGGGCAGGACGGGGATGTCCACGCTGCACGACCCCGCTGGGGCTTCGTGCCCCCTCGACACGCATCCTCCGTGCAGCAGTCGGCGCCGCGGCCCGACGATGCCGCCGCGGCGCAGCATGCGGCGTGCGTGCGCGCCCTGGCCTCACAGATGTTCGGGGTGGATGCGCGGCGGGCCGACAAGCACGTGATGGCCATGGACGTGGCCGATGCGGCGATGTCGGATTGGCTGGAACGGCTGCAGGCCTGGCTGGGCGTCCAGCCCATGCCCGATGCGGGGTTGCAGGACGCTTCGCCGGCGCAGGCCGCCGGCAGCCCCTGGTCGGGCTGTCTGCAATTGAGCGCGCCCTGGTGCGGCGGAACGTGGTTTGTGTGCTTGCCGCAGACGGCCGTGCGCCATGCCCTGGGCCCGGCCGCCGGGGTGCGTCCCCGCGTCGATGCGCTCCGGCCAGCAACGGCAGACCTGGGTGCGGCCATCGCGGGCGAGGCCGTGGGGCTGCGTGTGACGCTCTCGGACATCCAGCTGAGCCTGCGCCAGCTGCAGGACCTGCGCCTGGGGGATGTCGTCACGCTGCCGCACGCCCTGGACCAGCCGGCGGGGGTTTTCCTGCAAGGCGGCACGCCGCTGTGCCGCGGCTGGCTCGGCCGCCAGGGAAACCACGTCGCCGTGGAGCTGGCCGAAGCAGCCTCGGCTTCTGCGGCACGCTGAGTGCACCCGTCGTTGTC
>NZ_JBIQNC010000074.1:9439-20186 GCF_044462705.1 Xenophilus sp. | reverse complement strand
TCGTGGACGTGGCGCGGGACGCCACCCTGCTGGACTGCGCGCTGCGCAAGCTGCGCGAGAAGACGGGCGCGGTCACCCCTTACCTGGAGCAACTCGGTAGTTGGGGCGGCGCGAAGCGTGATCCGCGCGGCTGGTCCGCCACCCACTGCTTCTATGCACTGTTGCCGGCGCCGTCGGTCACGCTGGAAAAGGGCGATGACGTAGCCCCCACGCTCCCCGCTTCGCGTGGTTCGCTGCCCCCCGAGGGGGCGCTCGCCGCCTTGGGGCGGCCCGGCGGCGGCGATGCAGCGCAGGTCGCCTGGTTCGACGCCGATGCCGCCGTGCGCAAGCGGCTGGCCTTCGACCACGCGCAGATCCTCGCCGCCGCGCTGGAGCGCCTGCGCGGCAAGGTGGAGTACACCTCGCTGCCCGCCTTCCTGCTGGAAGAGCCCTTCACACTGCCCGCGCTGCAGCAGGCCTACGAGACGGTGCTGGGCCGCCCCGTCGACAAGAGCGCTTTCCGCAAGCGCATGCTGGACGGCGGCTTCCTGGAGGAGGCGGGCATGCTCCCCGCGGCCGTCGGCCGGCCGGCCATGGGCTGGCGCCTGCGCGACCGCGCGCGGCCGGCCTTCTTCCCGCGCACCTTCCTCAACGCGCCGGCGGCGGGCTGACGCGCGGCGGCCCGCGGGAAACCCGCCGCACGGCGGCGCGCGGCGCCAACGCACAATGGGGCCATGCCTTCCATCGAATCCATCGAACGCGCCACCCTGGCCGCCGTGCCGCCGGAGGTGGTGGAGGAACTGCCGGGCTGGCTGCTGCCGCTGGACGCCGGCACGGTGGGCCGGGCGCACAGCGCGGTGCCGCTCGCGCACGACGCGCCGGACGCGGCGCTGCTGCCGGAGATCGAGGCGCGCTACCGCGCCCGGCACCTGGCGCCGGTGTTCCGCCTGCCGGTGGAGGTGGCCGCCTTCGAGGCGTTCAACGCCGCGCTGCGCGAGCGCGACTACGTGCCCTCGCGCCCGACGATGGTGATGACCGGCACCGCGCAGGCGATGGTGGACGGCGGCCGCGGCGACGCCGTGCTGCTGGAGGTGCAGCCAGGCGACGACTGGGCGCGCGTGTACCTCGGCGAGGGCTTCGATCCGGTCGACGGCGGCCATCGCGTGCGGCTGCTGCGCCGCGCGCAGGACGCGGTGTACGCCAGCGTGCGCTTCACCGCGGAAGGCCAGTCGGCCGCCACGGGCGAGGTCGCCGCCGTGGGCTGCGCCTGCTTCAGCCAGGGGCTGGTCGGCGTGCACGGCATGCGCACGCGCCCGCGCTTTCGCGGCCGCGGCCTGGCGCGGCAGCTGATGGCGGCGATGGGCGCCGAGGCGCTGCGCCGCGGCATCGGGGAAGCCTTCCTCCAGGTGGAGGTGGAGAACTACCTCGCGCGCTCGCTCTACGCGCGCATCGGCTTCTCGCCGGCCTGGACCTACGTGTACTGGCAGCAGCCCGAGGTGCGCTGAAGCCCTTAGCCGCGGGCGATGCCGTCGGCCGTGAGGTGCACCACGCGCCCGGCGCGCGCGGCGGCGCTGTCGGAGTGGGTGACCAGCACCAGGCTGGCGCCGTGCTCGCGGCTCTGGGCGGCCAGCACGTCCATCACCTTCGCGGCGGTGGCCGGGTCCAGGTTGCCGGTGGGCTCGTCGGCCAGCAGCAGCGGCGGGCGGTGCACCAGGGCGCGCGCGATGGCCACGCGCTGCAACTGTCCGCCGGAGAGCTGCTGCGGCAGCCGCCCGCCCAGCCCGGCCAGGCCCACCGCCTCCAGCATCGCCTGCACGCGCGAGCGCGCCTCGGGCCCGCGCTGGCCCAGCAGCATCAGCGGCAGCGCGACGTTCTGCGCCACGTCCAGGTGCGGCAGCACGTGGAAGGCCTGGAACACGAAGCCCACGTGCGCGCGGCGCCACAGGGCGCGGGCGGTGTCGTCGAGCGCGCCGATGTCGGCGTCGCCGTGCAGCACGCGCCCCTCGTCCCAGTGGTCCAGCCCGGCCAGGCAGTTCAGTAGGGTCGACTTGCCCACGCCCGATTCGCCGACGATGGCGACGAACTCGCCGGGCTCGACCGTGAGGTCGACGCCGCGGAACACGTCGGCCTCGCCGTAGCGCTTGCGCAGGTGCTCGACGACCAGCTTCATGCCAGTGACTGCGCCAGCGGCGCGACGGCGGCGGCCAGGCGCTGCGCGGCGTCGGCCGCGTCGCAGGGCACGATGCGGCGCGCCGGCATGCCGCGCAGCCAGGTGATCTGGCGCTTGGCGAGCTGGCGGGTGGCGGCGATGCCGCGCTCGCGCAGCGCGGCCAGGGCGCCGGCGCCGGGCTGCTTCGCGTCGCTGCCGAGCGCATCGAACATCTCCCACGCCTGCCGGTAGCCCACGCAGCGGATGGAGGGCAGGCCCGGGTGCAGGTCGCCGCGCGCGCGCAGGGCGCGCACCTCGTCGAGGAAGCCGGCGGCCAGCATCGCGTCGAAGCGCCGGGCGATGCGCTCGTGCAGCCAGGCGCGGTCCTCGGTCTCCAGGGAGAAGAGGACCACGTCCTGCGCGGGCCGGCCGCCGGCCGCCCGTTGCTGGAAGGCCGACAGCGGCCGCCCGCTGGTGCGCCAGACCTCCAGCGCGCGCTGGATGCGCTGGCTGTCGCCCGGCGCCAGCCGCGCCGCGGTGGCGGGGTCCACCTGCGCCAGCTCGGCGTGCAGTGCGGGCCAGCCGCGCTCGGCCGCCTCGGCGTCGATCCGCGCGCGCTCGGCGGGGTCGGCCGCCGGCATCGCGTCCAGGCCGTCGATCAGCGCCTTGAAGTACAGCATGGTGCCGCCCACCAGCAGCGGCAGCGCGCCGCGCGCGCGGATGTCGGCGACCAGCCGCACGGCATCGGCGACGAAGGCGGCGGCGCTGTAGCTGTGCGCCGGGTCGAGGATGTCGATGAGGTGGTGCGGCACGGCGGCGCGTTCGGCGGCCGTGGGCTTGGCGGTGCCGATGTCCATGCCGCGGTAGACGAGGGCGGAATCGACGCTGACGATCTCCACCGGCATCGCATGCGCCAGCGACCGAGCGACGGCCAGCGCCGCAGCCGTCTTGCCGCTCGCGGTGGGGCCGGCGATGCCGATCCAGGCAGGGGCCCGCGGCGCCGTCAAGCGGGCGTCTCCCGGCGCACCGCGCGTGGCAGCACGGCCCAGCCCAGCACGGCCAGGCACACGCTCCAGAACCAGATGCCCAGCGCGAGCGGCCGCGTCGTGCCGTCCAGCGCGCCGCCCAGCCAGTGGCCGATGGCGAAGGCCGCCAGCATCATGGCGAAGCCGTTGAGCGCCGAGGCTGCGCCCGCCGCCTGCGGGAAGGGGCCGACCGCGCCCGTCTGGCCGCAGGGCTGGTGCACGCCGTGGCCCAGCATCGCCAGCGTGGCCGGCGCCATCACGGCCCACACCGACTGCACGCCGGCCAGCGCCAGCAGGCCCATCGCCGTGCCGCCCGCCAGGCTCAGCGCCGCGCCGCGCGCCACCGCGCCCTGCACGCCGTGGCGCGCCAGCCAGTGCCGGCACAGGAAGGTGCCGGCGATGTAGGCCAGCGAGTTCCACAGCATCACCAGACCGTAGCCGGTGCGCGTGAGGCCCAGCACCTGCAGGAAGACGAAGGACGAGGCGGCGAGGAAGGTGAACAGCAGCCCGTAGGCAGCCGTGGTGAGCGCGCAGTACGCCAGGAACACCGGGTGGCCCAGCACCTGCTTCCAGGTCCGCGCCAACGCCGACGGCCGCAGCGCGTGCGGGTCCGGCCGCGGCAGCGACTCGGGCAGGCGCAGCGCCACCAGGCCGAGCGTGACGGCGCCGAACACCGCCGTCATGCCCAGCGCCATGCGCCAGCCCAGCAGGTCGGTCACCAGCGCGCCCACCGGTGCGCACAGGCAGGCGATCACGCCCAGGCCGGTGAGGGCGCGCGACATCACCCGGGCGCCGTCGGCCGGCGCATACAGGTCGCGCACGATGGCGCGCGCGGCCATCACGGCGGCCCCCATCGCCGCGCCCTGCACGGCGCGCAACGCGATCAGCACCTCGATGGAGCCCGACAGCGTGGTGCCGACGGCCGCCGCCACGTAGGCGGCCAGGCCCCACAGCAGCACCGGGCGGCGGCCGAAACGGTCCGACAGCGGCCCGAGCACGAGCTGCGAGAGGCCGAAGGCCAGCAGCAGCGCCGTGAGCGTGAGCTGCGCCTGCGCCACATGGGCGCCGAAGCCGGCCGTGAGCGCCGGCAGCGCGGGCAGGTACAGGTCGGTGGTGACGGGCTGGATGCCCAGCAGGAGCGCCAGCGCCAGCACCAGCAGCCCGGGGCGGGCGACGTTCGGGGGGGCGGCTGAAGCGGCGGGCGTGGCGAGCGGGGCGGAGGGCACCCGGCGAGCGTAGCAAAGCCGGGTCGGGCCCGGCCGCGCCTCAGCTCTGCAGCGACGGCCGGGCGGAGGCGGCCGTGCCGCTGCGCGCGGGCGGCGCCGGATTCGCGGGGACCGTCTGCGCCGCCTGGGTCGGCGGCTCCTGCATCCTGAACAGCTGCGCCAGCGCCGAGCGGTACTGCAGCTCGCCGATGGAGTTGGTGCTGTGGTGCGAGCCGCCCTCGACCAGCACGAACATCTTGGGGCCCGCGGCGGCGTCGTAGAGCTTGCGGCCCAGCGTGGGGTTGATCAGCGTGTCGTTGGAGCCGTGCACCACCAGCAGCGGCGAGCCGATCGACTTGACCTTGCTGATCGCCTCGAAGCGCTGCGTGACCAGCGCCGAGAAGGGCAGCCAGCCCCACTTGAAGCTGCTGACCACGTCGGTGATCGAGGTGAAGGTGCCCTCGACGATGGTGCCGGCCTCGTCCTTCGCGTAGGCGGCGAGGTCGATGCCGATGGCGCCGCCCAGCGAGTGGCCGAAGATGTAGCGCGGGTTGTCGGGGTACTGCTTGGCCAGCCAGGCCCAGGCGGCGCGGGCGTCCTCGCGGGCTGATTCTTCGGAGGGCAGCGCCTTGGTGCTCTTGCCGAAGCCGCGGTAGTCGATGGCCAGCACCGAGAAGCCCAGCTCGTGCATGCGCTGGATGCGCGGCGCCGAGCCGGCGACGTTGTAGCGCGCGCCGTGCAGGTACAGCATCACCGGCCGGCGGGGGTCGGCCTGCGCGTCGCCTTCGCCCAGCCACAGGCCGTGCAGGCGCGCCCGCCGGCCGGACACCTGCGAGTCGAAGCCGATCCACACGTCCTGCATGCCGGCGGCCAGGGTGGCGGTGTTGCCCCAGCTCAGGTCGCTGGGCTGGAAGATCCATTCGCGCTGCCGCTCGTCCAGCGTGGCGCAGCCGGCGCCCAGCAGGGCGGCGAGGGAAAGGGCGGAAAGCAACGCGGTCCAGCGCTTCATCGGGGAAGAAGAGATCGGATGGCGGCCAAAAGTTCACTCGTTCGCACCGGATCCGGCCGTCGTCTCGACCCGGTCGTCCCCCTTCGTCCTGCCGCGCCGGGTGGCGTGGCAGAAGATACGACATGCAACGGTTGTGCCGGGGTGTTGGCCGACTGCGGAAAACCCGGGGTTGCGCCGGCGCGGGCGCGCCGGCTGCAGCGGGCTCAGCGCCCGCGCAGGAACAGGCCGTCCAGCTCGCGCACGCTGAGCTGGCGCCAGGTGGGCCGCCCGTGGTTGCACTGGTCGGAGCGCTCGGTCGCCTCCATCTGGCGCAGCAGGGCGTTCATCTCCTCCAGCGTCAGGCGGCGATTGGCGCGCACGGCGCCGTGGCAGGCCATGGTGGCCAGCAGTTCGTGCTGGGCGCGCTGCACCACGGTGCTGGCCTCGTGCTGGGCCAGTTCGGCCAGCACGCTGCGGGCCAGCTCGACCGGGTCGCCGTCGGCCAGGGCGGCGGGCACGGCGCGCACCGCCAGGGTGCGCGGCGAGAAGGGCGAGACCTCCAGCCCGAGCGCCGGCAGCACGGCGGCGCAGGCCTCGGCGGTGGCCACCTCCTGCGGCGTGGCGGCGAAGGGCGCCGGGATCAGCAGCGGCTGGCTGGCGATGGCGCTGCCGTCGAGCTGCGTCTTCAGCCGCTCGTAGACGATGCGCTCGTGCGCGGCGTGCATGTCGACGATGACCAGGCCCTGGCGGTTCTCGGCCAGGATGTAGATGCCGTGCAACTGGGCCAGGGCGCGGCCCAGGGGCCAGTCCTGCGTGCCGTCGGCCGCAGTGGCGGCAGGAGGGGGGGCGAGCGCCGCGGGCGGGAAGGCCGGCGGGGGCGCCGCGGACGGCATCGCGCCTGCCGCGGCCGGCTCGGCGCGCGAGGCCGGCCACATCGCTGCCATGTCGCCCGGGCCGCGCTCCGCCGCGAAATGGATCGCCGGCTGCACCCAGGGCGCGGGCACCGGCGGCGCGTCCGGCCGGAACAGCGGCGCCGGCCGCGCGGCCGCCATGTCGGCGCCGATGGCCTGCGCGCGCGGCGCGGCCAGCGCGTTCTCGATGGCATGGCGCACCGCTTGGTGCACCTCGCGCCCGTCGCGGAAGCGCACCTCGATCTTGGTGGGATGCACGTTCACGTCCACCCGCGTCGGATCGATCGACAGGTGCAGCACGAACACCGGCTGGCGCTGGCCGTGCAGCACGTCTTCGTAGGCGCTGCGCACCGCGTGCTGCAGCACCTTGTCGCGCACGAAGCGGCCGTTGACGTAGAAATACTGCTGGTCGGCGCGCGAGCGGGCCGCGTCGGGCACGCCGGCGTGGCCGCTCACGCGCACCGTGCCGGTGCCGTGCTCGACCTCCACGCTCTGCGCCACGAAGTCGTCGCCCAGCACGTCGGCGATGCGCCGCGCGGCAGTCGCCGCCGGGCGCCACTGCTCGACCAGCCGGCCCTCGTGCCAGACGGTGAAGCCGACCTCCGGCCGCGCCAGCGCGTGGCGGCGCACCGCCTCCAGGCAGTGCGCCAGCTCGGTCGCGTCGGTCTTGAGGAACTTGCGGCGCGCCGGCGTGGCGAAGAACAGTTCGCGCACCTCGACCGAGGTGCCCTGCGCCCGCGCCACCGGCTTGAGCTCGCCGGTGCGCCCGTCGAGCAGCCAGGCGCCGTCGGCCTGCGCGTGGCGCGAGAGGATGCTCAGCTCGGCAATGGAACTGACGGCGGCCAGCGCCTCGCCGCGAAAGCCCATGGTGCCGACCGATTCGAGGTCGGTGAGGCTGGCGATCTTGCTGGTGGCATGGCGGCGCAAGGCCAGCGGCAGCTCCTCGCGCGGGATGCCGACGCCGTCGTCCTCCACCGCGATCAGCCGCACGCCGCCGGCCAGCAGGCGCACGGTGATCTGCGCGGCGCCGGCGTCCAGCGCGTTGTCCACCAGCTCGCGCACCACCGACGCGGGGCGCTCCACCACCTCGCCGGCGGCGATCTGGCTGACGAGTTCGTCGGGGAGTTCGCGGATCGGCCGGCGCGTGCCGGCCGCGGCGTCGATGGCGGAGGGAAGGGCGCTCACCGGGGCATTCTAGGAAGCCGCGCGCAGAGCCGTCGGGATAATGCCGATCGCATGGATCTCGTTGCCTTCCTGATCGATTTCATCCTCCACGTCGACAAGCATCTCGAAGCCTTCGTCGTGGCCTACGGGCCCTGGGTGTACGCGCTGCTGTTCCTCATCGTCTTCGTCGAGACGGGCGTGGTGGTCATGCCCTTCCTGCCGGGCGACTCGCTGCTGTTCATCGTCGGCGCGCTGTGCGGCGCGGGGCTGATGCACTTCGGCATCGCGGTGCCGGTGCTGCTGGCGGCGGCGGTGCTGGGCGACCAGTGCAACTACAGCATCGGGCGGTACTTCGGGCCGAAGGTCTTCCAGTGGGAGCATTCGCGCTTCTTCAACCGCAACGCCTTCAATCAGGCGCACGCCTTCTACGAGCGCTACGGCGGCGTCACCATCGTGCTGGCGCGCTTCATGCCCTTCATCCGCACCTTCGCGCCCTTCGTCGCGGGCGTGGCCGAGATGGGGCGCGCCAAGTTCACCGCCTTCAACGTCGGCGGGGCGCTGCTGTGGGTGCTGGGCATCTGCACGGCGGGCTATTTCTTCGGCAACCTGCCCTTCGTCAAGGAGCACCTGGACAAGATCATCTGGGCGCTGATCCTGGTGCCGGGGCTGATCGCGATCTTCGGGGCGTGGCGGGGGGCGCGGGCGCAGCGCGCCTGACTGCGTTCCCCTGACCGTTGGGGGCACGCGCCGTGGCCGGGGCCTGGGGCGCGTGGAACCGTTGGTAGAGCATCCAACGGGGAAGCTGATACCCGACCACCGTTCGGGCTGAGCCTGTCGAAGCCGGGTGCCGCGCTTCGACAGGCTCAGCGTGAACGGGTGAGGGGAGTTGAACGGGACAAAGGGGGTGTTCTGCAACGGCCCGTTGGGGCCTGGGCCGGCACAACAGCGCACCCTTCATAAGAAATACGTACCGACCTCCGATCCCCCACATATCAGCCTCGCCACGCAGCCCGTTTACCATGCCCATGCTGCGGCCCGCCCGGCGATCGCCGGCATGACGAGGCCGCCTTTCCTCCGGAGAAACACACGCCATGAACCAGCTCGAAGCCCTGCGCCAGTGGACCACCGTGGTGGCCGACACCGGCGATTTCCGCCAGTTGGCCCAGTTCAGGCCGCAGGACGCGACCACCAATCCCTCGCTCATCCTCAAGGCCGTGCAGAAGCCCGACTACCGGCCGCTGCTCGACGAGACCGTTGCCGCGCACAAGGGCAAGCCGGTCGACGAGGTGATCGACCACCTGCTGGTGCGCTTCGGCACCGAGATCCTCTCGCTCATCCCCGGCCGCGTCTCCACCGAGGTGGACGCGCGCCTGTCCTTCGATGCCGCCGCGACCGTCGAGCGCGCCGAGCGCATCGTGGCCCTGTACCGCGCCGAGGGGGTGGACGTCGAGCAGCGGCTGCTCATCAAGATCGCCTCCACCTGGGAGGGCATCCGCGCCGCCGAGATCCTGGAGAAGAAGGGCATCCACACCAACCTGACGCTGCTGTTCTCCTTCGCGCAGGCGGTGGCCTGCGGCGCGGCGGGCGTCAGGCTCATCTCGCCCTTCGTCGGCCGCATCTACGACTGGTACAGGAAGGCCGCCGGCGCGCAGTGGGACGAGGCCGCGAATGCCGGCGCCAACGATCCCGGCGTGAAGTCGGTGCGCCAGATCTACGACTACTACAAGAAGCACGGCATCGCCACCGAGGTGATGGGAGCGAGCTTCCGCAACACCGGGCAGATCGCCGCGCTGGCCGGCTGCGACCTGCTGACCATCAGCCCCGAGCTGCTGGCCGAGCTGGCGGGCAGCACTGCGCCGCTGGCCCATGCGCTCGATGCATCGGCGGCGCGCGACCGCGACATCCCGGAGGTGCGCTACGACGAGGCCGCCTTCCGCTTCGCGCTCAACGAGGACGCGATGGCCACCGAGAAGCTGGCCGAGGGCATCCGCGCCTTCGCCGCCGACGCGGTCAAGCTGGAACGCCTGATGGGGGCCTGAGCCATGGCCGCGACACCTTCGCCGCGATGCGACCGCACGCCCGCCTGGGCCGCGCTGCAGGCGCACTTCGATGCCGCGGGCCGCGGCTTCGACCTGCGCGAGGCCTTCGCCGCCGATGCGGGCCGCGCTGAGGCCTTCGCGCAGGAGGCGCCGTATGTCTTCGCCGACCTGTCGAAGAACCTGCTCGACGCGCGCACGGAACAACTGCTGCTGCAGCTGGCGCGCGAATGCGGCCTGGAGGCGAAACGCGACGCGATGTTCGCCGGCGAGCACATCAATGCGACGGAAGACCGCGCCGTCATGCACTGGCTGCTGCGCTGCCCGCCCGGCGCGGCATCGGCCGCCGCCGTGCCGGCCGAACTGGCGCAGGTGCACGAGACGCTGGGCGCCATGCTCGCCTACGCCGAAAAGGTGCGCGCCGACCACACCATCACCGACGTGGTGAACATCGGCATCGGCGGCTCCGACCTGGGGCCGCAGATGGCGGTGCAGGCGCTGGCCGAGTTCGCGGCGCCGGGCAAGCACTTCCACTTCGTCTCCAACGTGGACGGGCACGAGCTGGACGCCGTGCTGGAGGACCTGGCGCCGGAGCACACGCTGTTCCTGATCGCCTCCAAGACCTTCACCACCGCCGAAACCATGGCCAACGCGCAGTCGGCCAAGCGTTGGTATGCGCAGTCCGGCGGCAACGACATCGCCGGCCACTTCGCGGCGCTGACCACCAACGTGGAAGCGGCGCGCGCCTTCGGCATCGAGACCACCTTCGGCTTCTGGGACTGGGTGGGCGGGCGCTACTCCATGTGGTCGGCCATCGGCCTGCCGATCGCGCTGGCGATCGGGGCCGAAGGCTTCCGCGCCTTCCTGGCCGGCGCGCATGCGATGGACGAGCACTTCCGCACCGCGCCGCTGGCATCGAACCTGCCGGTGCGCCTGGGCCTGCTGGACGTGTGGTATCGCAACTTCCACCGCTTCACCAGCCGCAGCATCGCGCCCTACCACGCGGCGCTGCGCCGGCTGCCGGCCTACCTGCAGCAGCTGGAGATGGAGAGCAACGGCAAGCAGGTCGACCTGGCCGGGCAGCGGCTGCCCTACGGCACCTCGCCCGTGCTGTGGGGCGAGCCGGGCACCAACGGCCAGCATGCGTACTTCCAGATGCTGCACCAGGGCACCGACGTCGTGCCGCTGGAGTTCATCGCCGTGCACGAGCCCGGCCACACGCTGGAAGGGCACCACGCCAAGCTGCTGGCCAATTGCATCGCGCAGGCGCAGGCGCTGATGGTCGGGAAG
>NZ_JBIQNC010000074.1:0-9339 GCF_044462705.1 Xenophilus sp. | reverse complement strand
CGCCAAGCTGCTGGCCAATTGCATCGCGCAGGCGCAGGCGCTGATGGTCGGGAAGACCGATGCCGGCGGGCATCGCAACTTTCCCGGCAACCGGCCCAGCAGCTTCTTCGTGCTGGAGCGGCTCACGCCCGAGGCGCTGGGCGCCTTCGTCGCCATGCATGAGCACCGCGTCTTCGTCAGCGGCGCGCTGTGGGGCATCAACAGCTTCGACCAGTGGGGCGTGGAACTGGGCAAGGTGCTGGCCAAGGATGTCGAGCCGCGCCTGGCCTCGGGCGACATCGCGGGGCTGGACCAGTCCACCGCGGCCCTGGTGCGCAGGCTCGGCCGGACGGTCTAGGCTGGCCCGCTGTCATCGCCCGGCCGGCGGAGGCCTATATGATCCGCGGCGATTCAACGCAGAAGAGGAGTGATTCCATGGATTTCATGACCGCAGTCAAGACCTGCTTTGCCAAGTACGCCGATTTCTCGGGCCGCGCATCGCGTTCCGAGTATTGGTGGTTCGTGCTGTTCGAGGTGATCGTGCTGGTGGTGGCGCAGTTCATCCACGAGTACGTGTACCTGCTGGCCGCGCTGGCCTTCCTGCTGCCCGCGCTGGCCGCCGGCGCCCGCCGCCTGCACGACATCGGCAAGTCGGGCTGGTTCCTGCTGCTGTGCATCATCCCGCTGGTCAACCTCTACCTGATCTACCTGATGGTGCAGCCCAGCCAGCCGGAGTCCAACAGCTTCGGGGCGCCGCCCACGGTCGCCGCCTGAGCGGGCGCTGCCGCCACGCCTTGCAAGGCCGCCCCCGGGCGGCCTTTTTCATCGCCGGGCCGCCCCAAGATGAAAAGCGCCCCCTCGGGGGGCAGCGGACGACGCGAAGCGGGGGAGCGTGGGGGCCATTTTTCATGGGGCCACGGACAGGCCATTTGCATCCGATTTTGCTGATCTAAGGGAATTCACGGATAAACATACGCAAATCGGTATCGAGATGGGCAAGAGAGCTATCAGCCGCGCAATGCGGCGCATCGAACAATGCGGCACCAGCGGCCCCGGTGCCGTGGAACCCCAGCCAAGGAGACAACCATGCAGCGTTTCGCCCGATCGGGCCTCGTGCTCGCGCTCGCCACCGCCGGCCTGGCCGCCCAGGCCGCCACCGAACTGGTCATCGCCACCGTGAACAACGGCCACATGATCGAGATGCAGAAACTCACGCCGCATTTCGAGAAGGCCAACCCGGACATCAAGCTCAAGTGGGTCACGCTGGAGGAGGGCGTGCTGCGCCAGCGCGTGACGACCGACATCGCCACCAAGGGCGGCCAGTTCGACGTGATGACCATCGGCCTGTACGAGGCGCCGATCTGGTCGAAGAAGGGCTGGCTCAAGCCCATCGCCACCGACGCCGCCTACGACGTGGACGACCTGCTGCCGGCCATCCGCAGCGGCCTCTCGCACGAGGGCAAGCTCTACGCTGCGCCCTTCTACGGCGAGAGCTCGATGCTCATGTACCGCAAGGACCTGGCCGACAAGGCGGGCGTGACGCTGCCGGAGCAGCCGACCTGGCAGCAGGTCAAGGAATTCGCCGACAAGGCCAACGACCCGAAGGCCGGCGTGTACGGCATGTGCCTGCGCGGCAAGCCGGGCTGGGGCGACAACATGGCGCTCCTGACCACGCTGGCCAACACCTGGGGCGGCCAGTGGTTCGACACGGCGTGGAAGCCGCAGCTCGACACCCCGGCATGGAAGGAGGCCATCTCCTTCTACGTCGATCTGATGAAGAAGGACGGCCCGCCGGGCGCCTCGGCCAACAGCTTCAACGAGAACCTGGCGCTGTTCAACGAGGGCAAGTGCGCGGCCTGGGTGGACGCGACCATCGCCGCCTCCTTCATCTCCGACCCGAAGCAGTCGAAGGTGGCCGACAAGGTGGCCTTCGCGCAGGCGCCCATTGCCAAGACGCCCAAGGGCGCCAACTGGCTGTGGTCGTGGAACCTGGCCATCCCGGCCAGCTCGACCAAGGACGAGGCGGCGCAGAAGTTCATCCGCTGGGCCACCTCCAAGGACTACATCCAGCTCGTGGCCAAGGAGCACGGCTGGCACGCGGTGCCCACCGGCACGCGCAAGTCCACCTACGCGAACCCCGAGTTCCAGAAGGTCGCGAAGTTTGCCGAGGCCGAGAAGAAGGCCATCGACAGCGCCAACCCGAATGACAGCACGCTGCCCAAGAGCCCCTACCAGGGCGTGCAGTACGCGGCCATCCCCGAGTTCCAGGCCATCGGCGTGGGCGTGGGCCAGCAGATGAGCGCGGCCCTGGCGGGCAAGGTGACGGTGGAGCAGGCGCTCAAGACCTCGCAGACGCTGGCCGAGCGTGAGATGAAGAAGGGCGGCTACTACAAGTGACGCCACGGGCGCCGCATCGCGCGGCGTCCTGTTCCGACTTCTCCGCGAACCCGCACGCACAGGGAGTGCCGCCATGAACCGACTGCTGCCCCGGGCGCTGATGGCGCCGGCCGTGCTCACGCTCTTCCTCTGGATGATCGTGCCGCTGGCGATGACGTTGTACTTCTCCTTCGTGAACTACAACCTCATGCAGCCCGGCGAGCACCCCTTCGCGGGCATCGACAACTTCCACTACTTCGTCACCGACCCGGACTTCTGGCCCTCGGTGGGCAACACGCTGCTCTTGATCGGCAGCGTCATCGCCGCCACGGTGGTGCTGGGCATCGGGCTGGCGCTGCTGATCGACGCGCCCTTCCCGGGCCGCGGCATCGTGCGGGTGCTGCTGATCTCGCCCTTCTTCGTCATGCCCACGGTCAACGCGCTGCTGTGGAAGCACATGATGATGAACCCGATCTACGGCATCCTGGCCGACGTGTGGCGCTTCTTCGGCGCCGAGCCGGTGGACTGGATGGCCGACTGGCCGCTGCTGTCGGTGATCATCATGGTGGCCTGGCAGTGGCTGCCCTTCGCCTGCCTGATCTTCATGACCTCGCTGCAGTCGCTGGACCGCGAGCAGATGGAGGCCGCCCGCATGGACGGCGCCGGGCCCTTCCAGCGCTTCTTCTACCTGGTGCTGCCGCACCTGGCGCGGCCGATGGCGGTGGTCATCATGATCGAGATGATCTTCCTGCTCTCGGTGTTCGCCGAGATCGCCATCACCACCGCAGGCGGGCCGGGCAACGCCAGCACCAACCTGACCTACCTGATCTACAAGCAGTCGCTGATGAACTTCGACGTGGGCATCGCGTCGGCCGGCGCGCTGTTCGCGGTGATCCTGGCCAACGTCGTGGCGGCCTTCCTCATCCGCATCATCGGCAAGAACCTGGACTGAGGGGAGAAAAAGCACCATGTCCACCTCGCAACCCCCCAGCCAGCTGCTGCCGCTGGCGGCCCGCACCGCGGGCGCCTGGGCCGCGGCGCTGCTGCTGTTCTTCCCGCTGGGCTGGCTGTGCCTGACGGCCTTCAAGACCGAGCTGCAGGCCATCGCGGTGCCGCCGCTCTTCGTCTTCGAGCCCACGCTGGAGAACTTCGCCGAGGTGCAGCGTCGCAGCGACTACCTGCTGTTCGCGCGCAACTCGCTCATCACCAGCGTGGTGTCCACGCTGCTGGGCCTGCTGATCGCCGCGCCGGCGGCGTACTCGATGGCCTTCTTCCGCACGAAGCGCACGCGCGACATCCTGATGTGGATGCTCTCCACCAAGATGATGCCGGCCGTCGGCGCGCTGCTGCCCATCTACGTGCTGGCGCAGACCGCCAGCCTGCTGGACACGCTGCCCGCGCTGATCATCGTCTTCACGCTGTCGAACCTGCCGATCATGGTGTGGATGCTCTACACCAGCTTCAAGGACATCCCGCCCGAGATCCTGGAGGCCGCGCGCATGGACGGCGCCACGCTGTGGAGCGAGTTCCGCCACGTCGTCATGCCGCTGTCCATCGGCGGGCTGGCCTCGTGCGGTCTGCTGTGCCTGGTGCTGGCCTGGAACGAGGCCTTCTGGGCGCTCAACCTCACCTCGGCCAAGGCCGGCACGCTGGCGACGCTGATCGCGTCCTACTCCAGCCCCGAGGGCCTGTTCTGGGCCAAGCTCTCGGCCGCCTCGCTGATGGCCATCGCGCCCATCGTGGTGTTCGGCTGGTTCTCGCAGAAGCAGCTCGTCCAGGGCCTCACCTTCGGCGCGGTCAAGTGACGACGACAACAAGGAGGCAGACCATGGCATTCCTCGAACTCAGGGACATCCGCAAGAGCTTCGGCGACGCGCACATCATCAAGGGCGTCGACCTGGCGATCGAGAAGGGCGAGTTCATCGTCTTCGTCGGCCCCTCGGGCTGCGGCAAGTCCACGCTGCTGCGCCTGATCGCCGGGCTGGAGCCCATCACCAGCGGCACGCTGATGCTCGACGGGCGCGACATCACGCATGCGCCCTCGGGCAAGCGCGACCTGGCGATGGTGTTCCAGAGCTACGCGCTCTACCCGCACATGAGCGTGTACGACAACATGTCCTTCGCGCTCAAGCTGGCCAAGGTGCCGGCCGACGAGATCCGCCGCAAGGTGGAGGCGGCGGCCGAGAAGCTGAACCTCTCCAGCTACCTGCAGCGCACGCCGCGCGAGCTGTCGGGCGGGCAGCGCCAGCGCGTGGCGATCGGCCGCGCCATCGTGCGCGCGCCCAAGGTGTTCCTCTTCGACGAGCCGCTGTCCAACCTCGACGCCGCACTGCGCGGCAACACGCGGGTGGAGATCAAGAAGCTGCACGAGTCGCTGGGCGCCACCACCATCTACGTGACGCACGACCAGGTGGAGGCGATGACGCTGGCCGACCGCGTGGTGGTGCTCAAGGACGGCCTGATCGAGCAGGTCGGCTCGCCGCTGGAACTGTACGACCGGCCGGCCAACCAGTTCGTGGCGCAGTTCATCGGCATGCCCTCGATGAACATGCTGCCGGCCGGCGCGCTGCCGGTGCTGTCGGAGCTGACCGGCGGCCGGCTGCCGCAGGACGGCTACCTCGGCGTGCGGCCCGAGGGCGTGCGCGTGCATGCGGGCGCCGGCGCCGGCCTGCCCGGCCGCGTCGACCTGGTCGAGGCGCTGGGCTCGGACACGCTGATCCACGTCGACGTGGCCGGCCGCATGCTGATCGCGCGGCAGAACGAGCGCACCTCGCTCGCGCACGGCGACGCGGTGGGCGTGGAGATCGATCCCGCCGTGCTGCACCTGTTCAACCGCGAGGGCCGAGCCCTCCCTGCCGCCTGACGCCCGCAGCTGTTCCCCCCGGAGTCCGATCTTGAGTTCCTTCCGCGCCCGCGGCCTGGTGATCCTGCACCTGGGGCTGGGTTCCTTCCACCGCGCCCACCAGGCGGCCTACCTGCAGCGCCTCGCCGATGCCGGCGACACGCGCTGGTCGCTGGCCGGCACCAGCCTGCGGCCCGACATGCCCGAGGTGCTGGCCGCGCTGGCGGCGCAGGGCGGCGCCTACACGCTGGAGACGGTCTCGCCCGACGGCGCATGCAGCTACCAGCGCATCACCGCGATCCGCGAGGTCATTCCCTGGGCGCCGGGCCTGGCCGCGATGGTCGAGCGCGGCAGCGACCCGGCCGTGCGCATCGTGTCCTTCACCGTGACCGAGGCCGGCTACTCGCTCGACAGCGCACACCGCCTCGACGCCGGCCTGCCGGAGATCGTGGCCGACGTCGCGCGGCTGCGCCGCGGCGAGGCGGGCGAGACCATCTACGGCGCCGTCGCCGCCATCCTGCGCGCGCGCATGCGGCGCGGCGCCGGCCCGGTGACGCTGCTCAACTGCGACAACCTGCGCCACAACGGCGAGCGCTTCCGCGCCGCGCTGCTGGACTTTCTGGCGCACGTCGGCGACGCGGCGCTGCTGGACTGGGCCCGCGCCCACACCACCTCGCCCAACGCGATGGTGGACCGCATCACGCCGCGCCCGCCACCCGAACTGCGCGAGCGCGTGCGCGCCGCCACCGGCTGGGACGACGCCGCGCCGGTGATGGGCGAAAGCTTCATCCAGTGGGTGATCGAGGACGACTTCATCGCCGGCCGGCCGGCGTGGGAGACCGTGGGCGTGCAGATGGTGCAGTCGGTTCAGCCCTATGAAGAAGCCAAGATCCGCGTGCTCAACGCCAGCCACAGTTGCATCGCCTGGGCCGGCACGCTGCGCGGCCTGACGTACATCCACGAAGGCGTGCAGATGCCGGAGATCCGCCGCATGGCCTGGGACTACGTGACGCAGGACGTGATCCCCTGCCTGAGCCGCCCCGGCGGAACCGAAGCCCCCACGGCCGGGCTGCGCCCGACCGCCCCCCCGGGGGGGGCGCCGGAACTTGGGGCGGCCCGGCGTTCCGGCAGCCCCGTCGACCTGCCGGCCTACCGCGACGTGGTGCTGGAGCGCTTCGCCAACCCCGCCATCCGCGACACCAACCAGCGCGTGGCGATGGACGGCTTTTCGAAGATCCCCGGCTTCATCGCGCCCACGGTGCGCGAGCGGCTGGCGGCCGGCGAGGTCGTCGACGCGGTGGCGATGCTGCCGGCGCTGTTCCTCGCCTTCCTGCAGCGCTGGCACCGCGGGCGACTGGCCTACGACTACCAGGACCAGGCCATGGACCCGGCGGTGGCCCATGCCATCTGCGACGCCGCCGACCCGGTGGCGGCGCTGTGCGCGGATGCGGGCCTGTGGGGCGGACTGGCCGGCGACGCGCGGCTGGTGGATGCCGTGCGGCGGGCGTCGGTCCGCGTCGCGCGGTTCGAGGAGCAGGCATGACGCCGCGCCTGGACCAGCGCCACGTGCTGATCACCGGCGCCGGCGGCGGCATCGGCCTGGCGATGGCGCTGGCCTGCCGCGCCGAGGGCGCGCGCTGCACCCTGGTGGACCGCGCACCGCAGGCGCCGGCCGAGGCTGCCGCGGCCCTGGTGTCGCACCCGCAGGCGCTGCACTACGTCGCCGCCGACGTCACCCGCCGCGCCGACATCGACCGCCTGCTGGCCGAGGCGGTGGCCCGCTTCGGGCCGGTCCACACCTTGATCAACAACGCCGCCGTCTTCGACCTCGCGCCGCTGCTGGAGTCCGACGAGGCCTCCTTCGACCGCCTGTTCGCCGTCAACGTGAAGGGCATGTTCTTCGTCATGCAGGCCGTGCTGCGGCACATGGTGGAGGCGGGCACGCAGGGCGCATCCGTCATCAACATGGCCTCGCAGGCGGGCCGCCGCGGCGAGGCGCTGGTCTCGCACTACTGCGCCACCAAGGCGGCCGTCATCAGCTACACCCAGAGCGCCGCGCTGGCGATGGCGCCGCACGGCATCCGCGTCAACGGCATCGCGCCCGGCGTGGTCGACACGCCCATGTGGGAGCAGGTCGACGGCCTGTTCGCTCGCTACGAGCACTTGCCCCGGGGAGAGAAGAAGCGCCAGGTCGGCCTGGCCGTGCCGCTGGGCCGCATGGGGCTGCCGCAGGACGTGGCGGGCGCCGCGGTCTTCCTGGCCAGCGACGAGGCGCGCTACATCACCGCGCAGACGCTGAACGTCGACGGTGGTAATGTGATGAGCTGAAACCCCCATGCCGAGCCTGCCCGTGTCCTTCCGCGCATCCGGTTCCCTCATGCCCGCCATGCGATCCCAGCCCGTCCGGCCCCGCCAGCGCCAGCCCGAGATGGAGCAGGACTTCTCGCGCTCGCCCGCGCTGGGCTACGAGGCGCCGGAAGAGGCCGGCCTGGTGCGCTGCCTGGCGCATGGCTATCCCACGCCGCTGGCGCGCTGGCACTTCCACGACGAGTACGAGCTGCACCTGATCGTCGCCACCTCGGGCAAGGCCTTCATCGGCGACTGGATCGGCCCCTTCCAGCCGGGCCACCTGGTGCTGTGCGGGCCGCGGCTGCCGCACAACTGGGTCTCGCTGGACGCCGGCGAGGAGGGCGTGCCCGAGCGCGACCTGGTGATCCAGTTCCGGCACGAGCCCCTGGCCCGCGCGGCCGAGCACGTGCCCGAGCTGCGCGAGGTGATGCACCTGCTGGAGCGCGCGCGCAACGGCATCGAGTTCTTCGGCCTCTCGGAGCGGGCGCGCGAGCACTGGACGGCCGTCAAGTCCAGCCGCGGGATGATGCGCTTCGCGCGCTTCTGCGAGTTCCTGGACGACCTGGCGCGCTGCACCGACTACCGGCTGCTGTCGTCCGTGCAGATCCAGGGCGCGGAGGGCGATGCCGGCACCGAGCAGATCAACCGCATCGTCAACCGCATCACCGCCAACGTGGCCGAGCCCATCAGTGCGGGCGACCTGGCGGCCGAGCTGGGCATGAGCGAGTCGCGCTTCTCGCGCTTCTTCCGCCGATCGACCGGCAACAACTTCACCGACTTCGTCAACCGCGTGCGCATCAACAGCGCCTGCCACCTGCTGATGCAGACCGACCACTACGTGACGGACATCTGCTACCAGGTCGGCTTCAACAACGTCGCCAACTTCAACCGGCGCTTCCTGGAAATCAAGGGGATGACCCCGACGGAATTCCGCCGCCAGGCGGATCACCGTTTCAGCGGACGGCACTGAGGCGAGCGCAACGCGCGAAGCCGCACGGCGAAGCAGCGCGAAAGCCGTGCACCCATGTCCGCCGCTTGCGGCGCGTGGGCGCTGACAATTGCGCGAAGCGCTTGTCACGCGCCCACAAAAAAGCCGGGCTCTGCCCGGCTTTTTATCTGACTGAACAGAACCACAAGAAGCGCGAAGCGCTTCTTGTGAATTACATGCCCATGCCGCCCATGTCACCCATGCCGCCCATGCCGCCAGGCATGCCGCCGGCCGGTGCTTCGTCCTTCGGCGCCTCGGCGACCATGGCTTCGGTCGTCAGCAGCAGCGAAGCCACGGAAGCGGCGTTCTGCAGCGCGGTGCGGGTCACCTTGGTCGGGTCCAGGATGCCCAGCTCCAGCATGTCGCCATACGTGTCGTTGGCAGCGTTGAAGCCGAAGTTGCCCTTGCCTTCCAGCACCTTGTTCACCACCACGCTCGGCTCGCCGCCGGCGTTGGCGACGATCTCGCGCAGGGGCGCCTCGATGGCCTTGAGCACCAGCTTGATGCCGGCGTCCTGGTCCACGTTGTCGCCCTTGACCTTGTCGCCCACGGCCTGCTTGGCGCGCAGCAGCGCCACGCCGCCGCCGGCCACCACGCCTTCTTCCACCGCAGCGCGCGTGGCGTGCAGGGCGTCTTCGACGCGGGCCTTCTTTTCCTTCATCTCGACCTCGGTGGCAGCGCCGACCTTGATCACCGCCACGCCGCCGGCCAGCTTGGCCACGCGTTCCTGCAGCTTCTCGCGGTCGTAGTCGCTGGTGGCTTCCTCGATCTGCACGCGGATCTGCTTCACGCGGGCCTCGATGTC
>NZ_JBIQNC010000073.1:18843-20289 GCF_044462705.1 Xenophilus sp. | reverse complement strand
TTGCTCACTGAGCCTGTTTGGCGGAGTCAAGATGGACTTCGCCGGACGCTTACGGTACAGCCTTGCGTTTTACCGTGGGGAGCGTGTACGTCTTGGGCGCGTCGGCACGCCGCCGGATCGGGATGCCGAGCGCTTCCGCGCGTTGCGATTGCGCCAGCAGCCGTTCGCGCCGCTGGTGGATCGCCTGTTCCGCAGCGCCAGGAAGAGCCCGATTGTGAGCGTCGATCATGTCGCGCTGCCACGCCAGATGCTGGTCGATGTCGCGCAGGGCGTGATCGACGAGGGCGCGGATATCGCGGGGCTGATCGGCGGGCGTGTCGTAGCGCAGGACGATTTCGTTCTTCTCGATGACAGCGCGAGGCGGGTTCATACTGAAGGTGTTGGCCTTCGTGTAGAACAGCTCGGACTCGCCCTCGAAGGGGATTCGCACTTCGACGCGCTCGCCCGCCACCATGACGGGGCGGCTTCTGTCTTCGATCCAGCGCATGCGGTCGTGCCGCACATCGACCGGTGCATCCTGATAGTCCGCGTAGCACTGCTCGCGCAGCAGTGTGATCGGCGTGATGCCGTACTTCTCGACCAAATAGGTCTTCAGGTCTTCCGGCGGTGTGTTGAGCAGCCGGTCCTCGTCCAGCCCCTCGACCTCCTTGTGCATGTTCTGCATGGTCAGCCGAATGGAGTGGTCGAGATCGTGTGTGACGAACAGTAGGCCCTTGCTCTTGTCGATGCTGCCAAACATGGGTGGTCCTCTCGTTGTTGTCGATGGCGGTTATGCAGTGACCTCGGCCTCCCACAGTCGTCGCGTCGCCGGCCCGGCGCTGCGTTACTTCGCGGAAGGGCAGTTTTGTAGTCTTTGGTGGGCCTGACTGACTGACCCACCGGCGGGGGCAGCGCCTCTGCGAGGCAGGGGGAGCGGCTCCGGGGCGTCGAAGTTTTCCCTCATCGGACAAACAAAAGCCTGCTCGCGCAGGCTTTTTGTGTCAATCCGTTAGGCGCTACGAAGTGGATCTGGGTTTTTGGCGTCTGATTGGCGGCTGTCTCTATAAGTTGTTGATTTTGTTTGTATTAATTCGATCTTGTACCCGTCCGGGTCCGTCACGAAGGCGATGACGGTGGTGCCGCCCTTGACCGGCCCCGGCTCGCGGGTGACGTTGCCGCCGGCGGCCTTGATCTTCTCGCAGGCGGCGTAGGCGTCGGGCACGCCCAGCGCGATGTGGCCGTAGGCGTTGCCCAGGTCGTAGCTGTCGGTGCCCCAGTTGTAGGTCAGTTCGATCTCGGCCTGCTCGGGGTTGCCGTTGCCGTAGCCGACGAAGGCCAGGCTGTACTTGTACTCGGGGTTCTCGCTGGTACGCAGCAGCGTCATGCCGAGCACCTTGGTGTAGAAGTCGATGGAGCGCTGCAGGTCGCCGACGCGCAGCATGGTGTGCAGGAGTCGCATGGGGCTTT
>NZ_JBIQNC010000073.1:10132-18743 GCF_044462705.1 Xenophilus sp. | reverse complement strand
GAGCGCTGCAGGTCGCCGACGCGCAGCATGGTGTGCAGGAGTCGCATGGGGCTTTTCTTTCTCTTTTCCGGGAAGCAAAGCCGCCATTGTCGACATCTCTCAAGAAAGCGCCGGGCCGCTCAAGCTTTCTTGCCCCCCTCGGGGGGCGGGCTGGGCGCAGCCCGGCCCTGGGGGCGCTCAGTCTTGTGTTGCCGTCCAGTCCTTCAATCGCCCGCCGTGCATGACGCCGACGAAGTCGGCCATCGCCCGCGCCTCGGCGGCGTTGTGGGTCACCAGCACGGCGGTCTGGCCGGCGGCGCGCAGGATGTCGCGCACCTCGGCCGTCAGGCGCTCGCGGGTGGCGCCGTCCAGGTTGGAGAAAGGCTCGTCCAGCAGGATCAGCGCCGGCGCCGGCGCCAGTGCGCGCGCCAGCGCGATGCGCTGCTGCTGCCCGCCCGACAGCTCGTGCGGGTAGCGCCCCGCCATGTCGCCCAGGCCCACCAGCGCCAGCATCTCGCGCACCCGCTGCCGGCGCGCAGCGCGCGGCAGGCGCCGCAGGCCGAAGCCGACGTTGCCGGCCGCGTCGAGGTGCGGGAAGAGGGCATATTCCTGGAACATCAGGCCCACCTGCCGCGCCTCCGGCGGCACGTGCACGGTGGGCGAGGAGACGAGCCGCTCGCCGACGTGGATCTCGCCCTCGCGGACCGGCTCGAAGCCGGCGATGGCGCGCAGCACGGTGCTCTTGCCGCAGCCGGAGGGGCCGAGCAGGCAGCCGATGCGGCCGGCGGGCAGGGCGAGGTCGAAACCGTCGACCACCGTGTGCGGGCCGCGCGGCGTGTCGTAGGCCAGGCGCAGGCGCGCGATGCGCAGGTCGGCGGGCGCGGTGCGGGCGTCTGGCGGGAGAGGGGGGCTCATCGATGGGATCGGGCGGGCAAGGAGGGTCACTCGGGCGCGGGCAGCGCGTCCACGTGCGGCAGGGCGAGTTGCGTGCGCGCCAGCCAGGCCACGGGCAGCAGGCCGGCGACCACGATGGCCAGCGCGGCGATCGCGCCCTCCTCGTAGGTGCCGCGCGCGGCCTCGGCATACAGCCAGGTGGCCAGGGTGTCGAAGTTGGCGGGGCGCAGCAGCAGCGTGGCGGGCAGCTCCTTCATCGCGTCGACGAAGACCAGCAGCGCGCTGGCGGCCAGCGCCGGGCGCAGCAGCGGCAGGTGCACGCGGCGCAGCGCGCCCAGCGGCGTCTCGCCCAGCGAGCGGGCGGCCTGCTCCAGCGCGGGCGGGATGCGCGCCAGGCCGGCCTCGATGCCGCCCACCGGCATCGCCAGGAAGCGGATGGCGCAGGCGGCCACCAGCACCACGCCGGCGGCCATCAGCGGCAGGCCGGGCAGGCCGAGGCTGCGCGCGAGCAGGGCGTCCAGGCCCAGCGCCGGCGTGAGCAGGCCGATGGCCAGCACCGTGCCCGGCAGCGCATAGCCCAGGCTGGCCAGGCGCGCCGGCCAGCGCGGCGTGCGCACGGTGCTGGCGGTGTGGCGCACGGCCCAGGCCACCACCAGCCCGGCCAGCACCGCCGCCACCGTGACGCCCAGGGCCAGGGTGATGGTGTTCGCCAGGCTGGCCACCAGGCCGGCCGAGACGCCGCCGCCCAGGCTGAGGCGCTTGTAGCTTTCCCAGGCCAGGTAGGCGGCCGGCGCGGCGAAGCCCAGCAGCACCGGCAGCCAGCCCAGCGCGCAGGCGCCCCAGGCCGCGGCGCCCTGCAGCGGGCGGGGGCGGATGGCGCGCATGCGCTGCGCCGAGCCGAAGCGCTGGTGGCGCCGGCCGTGCTGCTCCAGCAGCACCAGCATCACCACCACCGCCAGCATGGCGCAGGCGATCTGCGCCGCGCCGGCCAGGTCGGAACGGGTGATCCAGGTGGTGTAGACGGCCACCGTGAGCGTGTTGACGCCGAGGAACTCGGAGGCGCCGATGTCGTTGAGCGTCTCCAGCAGCGCCAGGCTCACGCCCACCGCCAGCGCGGGCCGCGCCAGCGGCAGGGCGACGCGGCGGAAGGCGCCCCAGCGCGTCTCGCCCAGCGAGCGCGCCGCTTCGAGCAGGTGCGCGGGCTGGGTCATGAACATCGCCCGCGCCGTCATGTAGACGTAGGGGTAGAGCACCAGGCCCAGCACGAAGATGGCGCCGGCCATCGTGCGCAGGTCGGGCAGGCGCCACTGGCGCGGGCTGTCGTAGCCCAGCATCCAGCGCAGCACGCCCTGCACGGGGCCCAGCGGGTGCAGCAGGTCGAGGTAGGCGAAGGCGACGATGTAGGTCGGCATCGCCAGCGGCAGCAGCAGCGCCCAGTGCAGCACGCGCCGCGTCGGGAAATCGCAGGCGGTCACCAGCCAGGCGCAGCCGGTGCCGATGACCAGCACCATCGCGCCCACGCCGGCCAGCAGCACGGCGGTGTTGAGCGCCGCCGAGGGCAGCACGTGCGCCAGCAGGTGAGTCCAGTGCGCCAGGCTGCTGCCCGCGGCCAGCCAGGCCAGCGAGAGCACGGGCGCGAGCACGCCCAGCGCGATCAGCACCGACGCGCCGCGCCACAGCGGGCCGACCGGCCGCAGCCCGGCCGGCAGGCGGGATGCCAGCGGGCCAGGCATCAACCGGCCGTCGCTCGCCGCATCACTTGTCGAAGCCGACCTTGTCGACCAGCGCGCTGGCCTGCTTGCGGTGCTTGGCGATCTCGGTCAGGGGCAGCGGGTCGACCTTCAGCTCGCCGATGGCCTGGCCGATGATCGGGTCGAGCGGCACGCCCTTGCGCACCGGGTACTCGTAGTTGGCCTGCGCGTACATGCGCTGCGCCGGCTCGGAGACCAGGAACTCCAGCAGCTTGACGGCGTTGGCGCGCTGCGGCGCGTGCTTGGCCACCGAGGCGCCGCTGATGTTGACGTGCGTGCCGCTGCCCGGGTTGTCGAAGGTTGGGCGGATGACCTTGATCGCGTCGCCCCACTTGCGTGCGTCGCTGCCTTCCTTGGACGCCTTCATCTGGCCGACGTAGTAGGAGTTGGCCACGCCGATGTCGCAGATGCCGCCGAGGATGTCGCGCGCCACGTCGCGGTCGCCGCCGGTGGCCTTGCGGCCCAGGTTGGCCTTCACGCCCTGCAGCCACTGCTCGGTCTTGGCCTCGCCGTCATGGGCGATCATGGCCGCGATCAGCGCCGTGTTGTAGGGATGCTGGCCGGCGCGGATGCAGACCTTCTGCTTCCACTTCGGCTGGGCCAGGTCCTCGTAGCGGAAGCTGGTGAGCTTCAGGTCCTTGGCGGCGTACAGCACGCGTGCGCGCATCGACAGGGCGAACCACTGGCCGTCGGCGCCGCGCAGGTTGGCGGGGATGGCCGACTCCAGCGCCGCCGACTTCACCGGCTGCGTCACGCCGCCTTCCACCAGGTCCAGCAGGTTGCCCACGTCCACCGTCATCAGCACGTCGGCGGGCGAGCGGGTGCCCTCGGCCTGCACGCGCTCGAGCAGGCCGTCCTTGACGAACACCGTGTTCACCTTGATCTGCGTCTGCGCCGAGAAGGCCGACAGCAGCGGCTGGATCAGGCCCGGCTCGCGCGTCGTGTAGAGCGTGAGTTCGCCCTGGGCGAAGGCGGGCAGCGCGGCGGCGCCGAGGGCGAAGGCAGCAGCCAGGGGCGCCAGGCGCAGGGCGCCGGCACGGCGCTGAAGGGATCGGGACATGGAACTCCTCCGGGGACTTGGAAATGGAACCGTTCCGCCGCCAGCCGGCGGCGGGGGATGCGAACGATTATCAGCGTGATTGCTGGTCGTCCCGGCCAATTCCCCGGGTTGCGTGGTGGTAGCGGCCGCCCCGGGGCGTCAGCGCGCCGCCGGCACCTCGAACACCAGGCAGGTGGTGGTGGCGTGAGCGTAGAGCGTGCCGTCCGGCCCCACCAGCCGCGCCTCGGCGGTGGCGAGCTGGCGGCCGCAGTGGATCACCGTGCCGATGGCGCGCACGCGCTGCACCTTGGGCGTGATGGCCTTGACCATGTTCACGCCCAGTTCGGCCGTGGTGTAGGCGCGGCCCGGCGGCATCAGGGTGTGGACGGCGCAGCCCAGGGCCGAGTCCAGCAGCGTGGCGAACCAGCCGCCGTGCACCGTGCCCAGCGGGTTGAGGTGGCGCTGCAGCGGCATGCCCTGGAACACGGCGCGGCCCGGGGCGACCTCGATGACGGTGAAGTCCAGCGTCCGGGCGATCTCGGCGTAGGGCAGGGCGCCGTCGACGATGCCCTGCATGATCTCCAGCCCCGTCTTGCCGGCGATCTGCTCCGGCCGGGCCACGCCGGGGCCGGGGCCGGCGTCGAGCCGTTCCAGGATGCGGGCCTCTTCCGCCAGCCAGCGTTCCAGTTCGTTCGTCTGCGTCATGTGCGCGCGCTCCTTGTGTTGCATATGCAATTATTGCAGCTACAATCATATGCCATGAACACCGCCGTCCGCCCGCAGGGCTGCACCAACTTCAAGCTGCGCCAGCTGATGCGCCGCATCGCGCGCCACTACGACGCCGAGCTGGCGCGCACCGGCCTGAAGACCACGCAGTACTCGCTGCTCTCGCACGTGCTGCACCTGGGCCCGCTGCGCCCGGTGGATCTGGCGCGCGAGATGGGCCTGACCCCCTCGACCCTCACGCGCAACCTGCAGCCCATGCTGGCGGCCGGCTGGCTGGAGATGGCCGAGGGCCCCGACGCGCGCAGCCGGCTTGTGAGCATCACCCAGGCCGGGCGCGACAAGCGCAGCGAGGCGCAGCGCCGCTGGCGCGCCGCGCAGGAGGGGCTGAACGCGCTGCTGGGCATCGAGCGCGTGGCCACGCTGCATGCGCTCATCGACGACAGCCTGGCGCTGCTGACCGCCGGCGACGAGGAACCACAGGAAGAACACGATGCATGACGCCGCCACCCCCGCGAAGCCCGCCGCCCTGCCGGCCCTGTGGCTGGTGCTGCTGGCCGCGGCCGGCGCCTTCGCCCTGACCATGGGCGTGCGCCAGACGATGGGCCTGTACCTCTCGCCGCTGAACACCGCCACGCAGCTGGGCCTGGGCAGCATCAGCCTGGCCTTCGCCTTCGGCCAGTTGTGGTGGGGCCTGACGCAGCCCTTCGCCGGCGCGGTGGCCGACCGCATCGGCGCCGGCCGCACCGTGCTGCTCGGCGTGGCGCTGGTGGCGCTGGGCACGATCATCACGCCGCTGATGACGAGCACCGCCGGCCTCATCCTGGCCGTCGGCGTGCTGGCGGCGGGCGGCGCCGGGATGGCCGGCCCCTCGGTGCTGATGGGCGCCGTCACCCGGCTGGTGCCGCCCGAACGGCGCGGGCTGGCCACCGGCGTGGTCAATGCGGGCGGCTCCTTCGGCCAGTTCGCCATGGCGCCCATCGCCGTCGGCCTGACCGCCGCCGTGGGCTGGGCCGCCTCCATGCAGTGGCTGGGTGTGATCGTGCTGCTGGCGCTGCCGGCGGCCTGGGTGCTGCGCGGCAATGCGCGCGCCCTCGCGGCGCAGGCGGGCGGCGCGGCAGGCGCCGCGGCGCTGTCGGCGCGCGAGGCCATCGCGCAGGCGCTGGCGACGCCGAGCTACCGGTACCTCTCGGCCGGCTTCTTCGTCTGCGGCTTCCACGTCGCCTTTCTGGCCACGCACCTGCCGGGCGTGATCGCCGCCTGCGGGCTGCCTCAGGAGGTGGGCGGCTGGGCGCTGGCGATGATCGGCCTGTTCAACATCGTCGGCAGCCTGCTGATGGGCTGGGCCGTGGGGCGCTGGCGCATGAAGTCGCTGCTGGCCTGGGTCTACGCGACGCGCGCCGCGGCGGTGCTGCTGTTCCTGCTGCTGCCCAAGACGACGGCGGTGGTGCTGGTGTTCTCGGCGGTGATGGGCGTGAGCTTCCTTTCCACCGTGCCGCCGACGGCCGGGCTGGTGGCCAAGATGTTCGGCCCCGCCAACATGGCGATGCTGTTCGGCATCGTGATGCTGGCGCACCAGGTGGGCGGCTTCCTCGGCGCCTTCCTGGGCGGCTACGTGTTCCAGGCCACGGGCAGCTACGACTGGGTGTGGTACCTGGACATCGTGCTGGCCGTGGGCGCGGCGCTGGTGAACCTGCCGATCCGCGAGGCGCCGCCGCGCCTGCGGGCCGCGCAGACCGCCTGAACGCCGGCCATGGATCCCCGCACCCGCGCGCTGCTCGAAGCGCCCATCGTGCCGACGCTGCTGCGCCTGGCGCTGCCCAACATCGCGGTGATGGCGGCGCAGGCCAGCATCGGCCTGGTGGAGACCTACTTCGTCGGCCGGCTGGGCACCGACGCGCTGGCCGGCATGGCGCTGGTCTTCCCGCTGGTGATGCTGATGCAGATGAGCTCAGCCGGCGCGATGGGCGGCGGCATGGCCTCGGCCGTGGCCCGTGCGCTGGGTGCCGGCCGCCAGGCCGACGCGCAGGTGGTGGTGTGGCAGTCGGTCGCCATCGCGCTGGGCTGCGGGCTCGCGTCCACCGCGCTGATGTGGGCCGGCGGGCGCTGGCTGTACGGGCACATGGGCGGCAGCGGCGCGTCGCTGGAGGCGGCGCTGACGTACTCGCACTGGATCTTCGGCGGGGCCGTGCTGGTGTGGCTGTTCAACGCGCTGGCGGCGGTGGTGCGCGGCACCGGCAACATGGCGCTGCCGGCGCTGGTGACGGTGGCGGGCGTGGTGGTGGCGGTGCCGCTGTCGCCGCTGCTGATCTTCGGCGGCGGGCCGGTGCCCGCGCTGGGCATCGCCGGCGGCGCGCTGGCGATGCTGCTGTACTACCTGGGCGGCTGCATCGCGCTGGCGCTGTACCTGCGCTCGCCGGCCAGCCTGCTGCGTCCGCGCTGGCGCCAGGCGCGGCTGGCGTGGCCGCTGATGCGCGACATCCTGCGCGTCGGGCTGCTGGGCGCCGTGTCCACCGCGGCCACCAACCTGAGCATCGGCATCGCCACGGCGCTGGCGGGGCGCTGGGGCGCGGGCGCGATCGCCGGCTACGGCACGGCGGCGCGGCTGGAGTACCTGCTGGTGCCGCTGGTGTTCGGCCTGGGTGCGCCGCTGCTGGCGATGGTGGGCACCAGCATGGGCGCCGGCCGACCGGAGCGCGCGCTGCGCGCGGCCTGGGCCGGCGCGGCGCTGGCCTTCGGGATGACCAGCGCCATCGGCGTCGCCGCGGCGCTGTTCCCGACGGCGTGGCTGCGCTTGTTCGGCAGCGACCCGGCCATGCTGGAGGCGGGCAGCCTGTACCTGCGCAGCGTCGGGCCGCTGTACGGCTTCTTCGGGCTGGGGCTGGTGCTGTACTTCGCCTCGCAGGGCGCGGGGCGGCTGCTGTGGGCGGTGCTGGGCAACGTGCTGCGGCTGGCCGTGGCCGGCGTGGGCGGCTGGCTGGCGCTGCGCTGGGGCGGCGAGCTGTCGCACGTGTTCGCCGCGCAGGCGGCGGCGCTGGGGGTCTACGGCCTGTTCATCGCCGCCGCCGTCGCGGGCGGTGCGTGGTTCGGGCGGCCGGGCTGGCCGCGCACGCCGGCGGCACTGGTGCGCCGGCGCGCGGCCTGAAGTCACAAGAAAACGCCGGGCCGCCCCAAGTTTTCTTGCCCCCCTCGGGGGGCGGGCCGGGCGCAGTCCGGCCCTGGGGGCTCAGTAACGGTAGGGGTTGTTCGGCCGGCGGTCGTAGCGGTTGGGCACGCCGTCGCGGTCGTTGTCGCGCCAGCCGTGGCGGCGGTGGTGGTCGCGGTAGTAGTGGTGGCGCGGACCGTGGCCGTAGTAGGGCGGCGCGACGTAGCGCGGCGGCGGCGCCGGGCGGTAGTAGTGCGGCGGTGGCGGCGGCGCGACGTACACCTGGGCGCGCACGTGAGGGCCGCCGTGCGCATGAGCCGGTGCGGCAACCAGTGCGCCGAGCGCCAGCATCGCAGCCGCGCCGAGGGTGATGGAAAGGGTCTTCATGGCCTGCTCCTTCGTCTGTCGTCTGAGGTGTTCCCATGGTCCGGCGGCCATGTGAACGCATTGCAAACCGGGTGCGAAGGCAGGTGAAGAATGTCATCAGCGCCGCGGCGGCGGCAACAGGCGGCGCAGCGCCTCGAAGAACAGGTCGGACTGCTCGCGCTCGCCCTGGATCTGCGCCGCCACGTGCGCGGCCAGCTTCGCGTCCACCGGCACCAGCGGGCGGCCGGTGCTCTGCGCCAGCACCTGGTGCAGGCAGGCGCGCTCCAGGTAGTACAGGTCGTCGTAGGCCCAGGCCACGCTGAGGCCGGCCACGATCACGCCGTGGTTGGCCAGGAAGATGATGTCCTTGCCCGCGTTCTCGCCGGCCATGGCGCCGGCGATGCGCTCGCCCTCGGCGTCGTCCAGCGCCAGGCCGTTGTAGACGCGGTCCACCGCCAGGCGGTTCATGAAGCGCATCGCGTTCTGGCTCAGCGTGGGGTCGAGCGCGCCGTCCTGCGTGAGCGTGAGCGCGGTGGCGTAGGGCATGTGGCAATGCAGCACCACGGCGCGGCCCGTCAGGCGGTGCACGGCGCCGTGGATGAACAGCGCCGTCGGCTCGACGCGGTGGCGGCCGGCCAGCACGTTGCCGTGCACGTCGATGAGCACGATGTCGTCGGGGCCGACCTCGCTCCAGTGCAGGCCGCGCGGGTTGAT
>NZ_JBIQNC010000073.1:0-10032 GCF_044462705.1 Xenophilus sp. | reverse complement strand
AGCATGACGCTGAAATGGTTGCACACGCCTTCCTCCAGCCCGTGGTACGCGGCGGCGCGCAGGGCCAGCGACAGGTCGTCGCGCAGGCGGCGCACGGCGGGGCTGGCGTATTCGGCGTCGGGGGAGAGGGCGCGGGGCAGGGCGGACATGGGCTGTTCCTGTTCAGACCGTGGTGAAGCCGGCGTGGGCGGCGGCGAAGCGCTGCGCGTCCTCGCGCACGGCGGCGGCGTCCTTGCCCGGCTTGTACAGCGCCGAGCCGATGCCGAAGCCGGCCGCGCCGGCCCGGCGCCAGCCGGCCATCGACTCGGGCGTGATGCCGCCCACCGGCATCAGCGGCGTGCCGGCGGGCAGCACCGCCAGCATCGCCTTGAGCACGGCCGGCGAGGCGGCTTCGGCCGGAAAGAGCTTCAGCCCGTGCGCGCCGACCGCCAGGGCGGCGAAGGCCTCGGTGGGCGTGAACACGCCGGGCAGCGCGACCATGCCGAGCCGCACCGCCTCGCGCACCACTTCGGCATCGAAGTTCGGCGCCACCACCAGTTGTCCGCCGGCGGCATGGACCTCGCGCACCTGCTGTGCGCCCAGCACCGTGCCGGCGCCGACCAGCGCGGCGGGGCAGTGCGCGCGCAGCAGGGCGATGCTCTCCAGCGGCCGGGGCGAGTTCAGCGGCACTTCGAGCAGGCGGAAGCCGGCGCCCGTGATCGCGTCGCCGATGGCCGGCGCCTCGCCGGGCGCGAGGCCGCGCAGGATGGCGATGAGCGGCAGGGCCTGCATCGCGTCGCGGAAGGTGTCGAGGGCGGTGAGTGGCATGGCGGTTCAGGCAGGTATCGAACGGGCCCGGTGCAAGGCGTGCAGGCCGGCCCAGGTGGCTTCGGCACCGAGCACGCGCGGCCGCAGGCCGGCGGTGCCCAGGGCGAGGGCGTAGCGTCGCGTGAGGGCGGGCGCGCCGACGAGCACCAGTTCGCCCGCCTCGCGCAGCGGCTGCGAGCGCAGCTCCTCGCCGATCAGCACGCCCGAAAGGTAGCTGGCCAGCGCGGCGGCGTCGCGCCGGCCGAACAGCGCCAGGGTGCGCGCGCCGAAGGCGTCGTGCAGCAGGCCGCGGCCCTGCGCGGCGCGGGCCGCGCCGTCGAGGAAGGCGGCCTCGTCCAGCGGCGCCGCGGCATCCAGCGTGCGGGCGAGGATCGAATGCTGCGACAGCAGCGCATAGAACTCACCCGTCATGCAGGTGCGGAAACCCGTCACGCGGCCGCCCTGCACGCGGGCCCACTTGTTGTGGGTGCCGGGCAGCACGAACAACCCCTCGTCCAGTCCGGTGAGCTGCATCGCGCCGAGGATCTGCACCTCTTCGCCGCGCATCACGTCGGGCACGCCGTCGTGCTCGTCCGAGAGGCCCGGCACCATGGCGATGCGGCCCGCCTCGACCGGCACGATGCGCTGCGCGATCTCCGCGGCGCCGGCGGGGCAGGGGCAGTAGGGCGCCTCGATCCAGCCCTGCCGGCTGCCGGCCATGCCGCTGACGAGGGCCGTGCGGCCGGGGGGCGCCATCCAGTCCGCGAACAGCGACTCGAACGCTTCGGGGAACCCGCCCGGCGGCACGCTCAGGATGCCGCGCGCGGCACTGCGCTCCTCGATTACGCGGCCGTCGTCGGCGACCAGCGCGCCGCGCAGCGAGCTGGTGCCCCAGTCGACGGCGACGAAGCTCATGGGGTTGTGGCTCCGGCCCGGCGCTGACGCGCCTTCACGTCGCTTCGCGACATGAGCCTCGCCGCAATCATTGATGACGCTTGCGTCATCAATGATTGTCCCTCGGCACGAAGCTGCCGCGCTTGCCGCGCAGGAAGCCGAGGTCGGCGCCTTCGTCGGCCTGCAGCACGTTGTCCACGTACAGCTTCCAGTAGCCCGAATCGAGCGGCGGCCTGGGCGGCGTCCATTCGGCGCGGCGGCGCGCCAGCTCCTCGTCGCTCACGTGCAGGTGCAGGCGGCGGTTCGGCACGTCCAGCTCCACGATGTCGCCGTTCTTCACCAGCGCCAGCGGCCCGCCCGCCGCCGCCTCGGGCGCGGTGTGCAGCACCACGGTGCCGTAGGCGGTGCCGCTCATGCGCGCGTCGCTCACGCGGACCATGTCGGTGATGCCCTTGCGCAGCACCTTGGGCGGCAGCGGCATGTTGCCGGCCTCGGCCATGCCGGGGTAGCCCTTGGGGCCGCAGTTCTTCAGCACCATCACGCAGGTCTCGTCGATGTCGAGGTCCTCGTCGTCGATGCGCTTGTGCAGGTCGTCGGCGTTCTCGAACACCACGGCGCGGCCCTTGTGGACCAGCAGCTCGGGCGTGGCGGCGCTGGGCTTGATGATGGCGCCGTTGGGCGCGAGGTTGCCGCGCAGCACGCAGATGCCGGCCTTGTCCTTGAAGGGCTCGGCCAGCGGGCGGATCACCTGCGGGTTGTAGTTCTCCGCGTCCTTCACGTTCTCCCACACGGTCTGTCCGCTGGCGGTGATCAGGTCCTTGTGCAGCAGGTGCGCGATCTCCTTCATCACCACCGGCAGGCCGCCGGCGTAGCAGAAGTCCTCCATCAGGTGCTTGCCGGAGGGCTGCAGGTCCAGCAGGCAGGGCAGCTCGGAGCCGATGCGGTCGAAGTCGTCGAGCGTGAGGTCGATGCCCAGCCGGCCGGCGATGGCCAGCAGGTGGATCACGAGATTCGTCGAGCCGCCGATGGCGGCGTTGACCTTGATGACGTTCTCCATCGCCTCGCGCGTGACGATCCTCGACATCACCAGGTCCTCGTGCACCATGTCGACGATGCGCCGCCCGGCCATGCGCGCCAGCACGTTGCGGCGGCCATCGACGGCGGGGTAGGCCGCGTTGCCGGGCAGCCCGATGCCGATGGACTCGACCATGCTCGCCATGGTGCTGGCGGTGCCCATCGTCATGCAGTGGCCGTGGCTGCGGTGCATGCAGCTCTCGGCCTCGAAGAAGTCCTGCAGCTTCAGCGTGCCGGCGCGCACCATCTCGCTCATCTGCCACACGCCGGTGCCCGAGCCCAGCTCCTGCCCGCGCCACTTGCCGCTGAGCATGGGGCCGCCGGAGACGCCGATGGTCGGCAGGTCGACGCTGGCCGCGCCCATCATCAGCGCGGGTGTGGTCTTGTCGCAGCCCATCAGCAGCACCACGCCGTCGAGCGGGTTGGCGCGGATGCTTTCCTCCACGTCCATGCTGGCGAGGTTGCGGTACAGCATGGCGGTGGGGCGCAGCAGCGTCTCGCCCAGCGACATGACGGGGAACTCGAGCGGGAAGCCGCCGGCCTCGTACACGCCGATCTTCACCTGCTCGGCCAGCGTGCGGAAGTGCGAGTTGCAGGGCGTCAGCTCGCTGAAGGTGTTGCAGATGCCGATGACCGGCCGGCCGTCGAACTGGTCGTGCGGCACGCCCTTGCCCTTGACCCAGCTGCGGTAGATGAAGCCGTCGCGGTCGGTGCGGCCCCACCACTGCTGGCTGCGCAGTTCGTGCGGGGGCTTCTTCTTGCGGGGGGCGTCGCTCATGGTGTCTCCGTTGCGCGAGGAGGGGGCTCGCTGCGGCCGGCTCAGGGTTTTTCCTCTGAATCCGCTGCGTTTCAATCATCATATGATAAGAACAAGCATCGACGCGGCGCCTAGGGTTTTCGAGCGCCGCACACCGGAGACACGCACGCATGAAGAGCACCATCCCGCGCATCTCGCGCCGCCACGTCGTCCAGGGCCTGGGCGCGGCACTGCTGCCGCTGCCGCACGCCTTCGCGCAGGCGGCCGACTACCCGGCCAAGCCCATCGAGCTGGTGGTGCCGGCCTCGGCCGGCGGCGGCACCGATGCGCTGGCGCGCGGCTTTGCGGAAGTCATCAAGAAGTACCTGCCGCAGCCGATGGTGGTCAACGACAAGCCGGGCGCCAGCGGCGTCATCGGCATGACCGACGTGCTCAACGCGCGGCCCGACGGCTACAAGGTCGGCATGATCATTGCCGAGCTGGTGATCCTGCCGCACCTGGGGCTGGCCAAGTTCACCTACGAGGGCTTCGCGCCGGTGGCGCGGCTCAACGGCGATCCCTCCGCCATCACGGTGCGCGCCGACGCGCCGTGGAACACCATCGAGGAATTCCTCGCCGCGGCGAAGGCGAAGCCGGGCACCGTCACCATGGGCAACTCCGGCAACGGCTCCATCTGGCACCTGGCCGCGGTGGGCCTGGAGGACAAGGTGGGCGTGAAGTTCAACCACGTGCCCTTCCAGGGCGCGGCGCCGGGCGTGGTGGCGCTGCTGGGCGGGCAGATCGATGCGGTGGCCGTCAGCCCCGGCGAGGTGGCCACGCACGTGCAGGCCGGCAAGATGAAGATGCTGGCGGTGATGGCCGACCAGCGCGTGCCGGCCTTCGACAAGGTGCCCACGCTCAAGGAGCGCGGCATCGACCTGAGCATCGGCACCTGGCGCGGCCTGGCGCTGCCCAAGGGCACGCCGCCCGAGGTGGTGAACGTGCTGCGCGAGGCCACACGCAAGGCCGCGCAGGACCCGGCGCTGCGCGAGACGCTGGACAAGCTCATCCTGGGCTTCGCCTACCTGGACGCGCCCGAGTTCGGCCAGGCCATGGCGCGCGACCACGCGTACTTCAAGCAGCTCGTCGCCAAGGTCGGCATCAAGCCCTGAGCGGCGAAGAGCGTTCCCCGCGCGGCGCATGGCAACCATCAAGAACGTCCACGGCAACACGGTGGACCGCATCGGCGGGGACATCGTGGCCGGCCGCTATGCGCCGGGCAGCGCCATCCCGCCGGAGCCGCTGCTGTGCGAGGAGCTGGGCGTGAGCCGCACGGTGGTGCGCGAGGCCGTCAAGTCGCTGGTCGCCAAGGGGCTGGTCAGCACCGGCCCCAAGGTGGGCACGCGGGTGCTGCCGGCCGACCAGTGGAACTGGTTCGACGCCGATGTCATCGTCTGGCAGACGCGGGTGGGCCTGTCGCGCGACTTCCTGCGCGACCTGCAGGACCTGCGGCGCGCCGTCGAGCCGGCTGCGGTGCGGCTGGCCGCCGAGCGTGCCACGCCCGAGGACATCGCCGGCATGGAGGCCGCCTACGCGCTGATGAAGCACGCCATCGAGTTCGGCGGCGACTACGTCACGCCCGACCTGCGCTTCCACCAGGGCCTGATCGCCGCCAGCCACAACCGCATGCTGGTGCAGATGAGCCGCGCGCTGGCGGCGCTGCTGCGCACCAGCTTCGAGATCTCCACCCGCCGCAAGGACGGGCCGGCAAGTTCGCTGCCGCTGCACCGCGCGGTGCTCGACGCGGTCATCGCCCGCAAGCCCGAGCAGGCCGAGAAGGCGATCCGCGTGCTGATCGACGGCGCGCGCGAGGACATCGAGACCGTGCTCACCTCGGGCAAGCGCATCCCGCAGATCCATGCGCCGCCGCGGCGCATCAAGGCCGCGGCGGTGTAGCGCCCGGCCGTTGCGCGGATCACACAACAACAGATCAAGGAGAGACGAGCCCATGAAAGGCGTGATCGACGCATTCTTCCGGCTGCTGGAGTTCCTGGTGGTCGCGTGCATGGTGGCCATGGTGGTCATGGTCTTCGGCAACGTGGTGCTGCGCTACGGCTTCAACTCCGGCATCACCGTCTCGGACGAGATGTCGCGCTACTGCTTCATCTGGCTGACCTACATCGGCGCCATGGTGGCGATGCGCGACGGCGCCCACCTGGGCGTGGACACGATGATCCGCCACCTGCCGAGGCTGGGCCGCAAAGCCTGCTTCTTCATCAACCAAGTGCTCATGCTGTTCTGCAACGTGCTGTTCTTCATGGGCACTTTCGAGATGCACGAGTTGCAGCGCACCAACATCTCGCCGGTGGTCGGCATCTCCATGATCTGGGTCTACGGCATCGGCTACATCGTGTCTGTGGTCATGGGCGTGATGAACCTGCACCGCCTGTGGCTGCTGTTCACCGACCGCCTGAGCGACGAGCAGCTGGTGCAGGTGATGGAGTCGGAAGACAACGCCACCGAGGTGAGCGCGCCCGCGTCCGCACCGGGGAGCGCGCGATGACCGTCACGATCTTCGTGGTCTCGCTGCTGGCCGCCATGGCCATCGGCATGCCCATTGCCTACGCGCTGCTGGTGTGCGGCGTCTCGCTGATGGGCTGGCTGGCCTTCAACGGCGTGCTGCCGGCCTTCGACAGCCAGATCATCGCGCAGCGCTTCGTCGACGGCGCCGACAACTTCCCGCTGCTGGCCGTGCCCTTCTTCCTGCTGGCGGGTGAATTCATGAACGCGGGCGGCCTCTCCCGGCGCATCGTCGAGATGGCCGTGGCCTGGGTGGGGCACTTCCGCGGCGGCCTGGGCTACGTGGCCGTGATGGCGGCCATCATCATGGCGGCGATCTCCGGCTCGGCCGTGGCCGACACGGCGGCCCTGGCCGCGCTGCTCATCCCCATGATGAACCGCGCGGGCTACGACACCAAGCGCTCGGCCGGCCTGATCGCCGCGGGCGGCATCATCGCGCCGGTCATCCCGCCGTCCATCGGCCTCATCGTCTTCGGCGTGGCGGCCAACGTGTCGATCACCAAGCTCTTCCTGGCCGGCATCGTGCCGGGCGTGCTGATGGGGCTGGCGATCGGCGTGACCTGGTGGGTGGTGGCCCGGCGCGACAAGGTGCAGCCCGCGCCGCGCGTGCCGTGGGGCGAGCGGTTGCGCGTCACGCTGCGCGGCAGCCTGGCGCTGTTCCTGCCGGTGCTGATCATCGGCGGCATGAAGATGGGCCTGTTCACCCCCACCGAGGCCGCCGTGGTCGCCGCCGTCTATGCGCTGGTGGTGGGCATGCTCGTCTACGGCGAGCTCAAGGTGTCGATGCTCTACCGCCTCACGCTGGCGGCGGGCAAGACCACGGCGGTGGTCATGTTCCTGGTCGCGGCGGCCATGGTCAGCGCCTGGCTCATCACGGTGGCCGACATCCCGGGCGAGGTGGCCAGGATGCTCGAGCCCTTCATGGACAACCGCATGCTGCTGATGTTCGTGATCATGGTGCTCATCGTGATCGTGGGCACCGCGCTGGACTTCACGCCCACGGTGCTGATCCTCACGCCGGTGCTGATGCCGGTGGTGCTCAAGGCGGGCATCGACCCGGTCTACTTCGGCGTGATGTTCATCATCAACAACGCCATCGGCCTGATCACGCCGCCGGTGGGCACGGTGCTCAACGTGGTGTGCGGCGTCTCGCGCATCACGATGGACGACGCCTTCAAGGGCGTGATGCCCTTCTTCATCGCGCACCTGTTCGTTCTTTTCCTGATGGTCCTGTTCCCGCAGATCGTGACCGTTCCGCTCTCGTGGTGGATGGCGCGGTAGTTCCCACCCCCGCAAGCAAGGAGACAAGAGATGTTGAACCGCAGAACCTTCACGGCCGCCGTGGCCGGCTCGGGCCTCGCGCTGGGCATGCCCGCACTGGCCCAGTTCAGCGAACGGACGATCAAGTTCACCAACGGCGTGAACGAGGACCACCCGGTCGGCGTCGGCGTCAAGAAGATGCAGGAGATCCTGGCCGCCAAGACCGGCGGCAAGATGAAGATCGCGGCCTTCTGGGGCGGCGCGGCGGGCGGCGACCTGCAGGCCACCCAGGCGCTGCGCGCGGGCACGCAGGAGATGGTGTGCACCTCCAGCTCGCCGCTGGTGGGCATCGTCAAGGAGCTGGGCGTGTTCGACCTGCCCTTCCTTTTCAACAACGAGAAGGAGGCCGACGCCGTGCTCGACGGCCCGGCCGGCGAGTACTTCAACAAGAAGCTGGAAGCCGCGGGCCTGGTCAACCTGGCCTACTGGGAGAACGGCTTCCGCAACCTGACCAACAGCAAGCGCCCGATCCACAAGGTGGAGGACTTCGACGGCGTGAAGGTGCGGGTGATGCAGAACAACATCTTCCTGGACTCCTTCAAGACCCTGGGCACCAACGCCGTGCCGATGGCCTTCGGCGAGGTGTTCACGGCGCTGGAGACGCACACCATCGACGGCCAGGAGAACCCCTTCGTCACCATCGAGACCTCCAAGTTCTTCGAGGTGCAGAAGTACCTGAGCGTGACGCGCCACGCCTACACGCCCTTCCTGGTGCTCTACAGCAAGAAGCTGTGGGACCAGCTCAAGCCCGAGGAGCAGGCCCTGCTGCGCGAAGCGGCCAAGGAAGGGCAGAAGGTGCAGCGCCAGGCCAACCGCGACCTCAACGCCAAGTCGCTGGAGACGCTGAAGAAGTCGCTGCAGGTCAACGAGATCTCGGCCGCCGAGCAGAAGCGCATGTTCGAAAAGGTCAAGCCGGTGTACGACAAGAACATCCCCACCATCGGCGCCGAGGCGGTGCAGGTGGTGATGGACGAGCTGAAGAAGGTCCGCGGCGGCTGACGGCGGAGCCCGCCCATGAAGATCACGCGGCTCGAAACCGTCCGGCTCGGCGAGTTCCCCAACATCCTGTGGGTGCGGCTGCACACCGACGAGGGGCTGGTCGGGCTGGGCGAGACCTTCATGGGCGCCGCCGCGGTGGAGGCGTACCTGCACGAGTGGGCGGCGCCCCGGCTGCTGGGCGCCGACCCGCTGGCCATCGAGGCCCGGGCGCGCGACCTCACCGGCTACCTGGGCTGGCGCGGCTCGGGCGTGGAGACGCGCGGCAACTCGGCCGTCGACATCGCGCTGTGGGACCTGTTCGGCAAGGCCGCCGGCATGCCCGTGTGCACGGCGCTGGGCGGCGCCAGCCGCGACGCCATCCGCATCTACAACACCTGCGCCGGCTACCAGTACGTGCGCAGCACCGCCAACCAGAGCAGCTCCAACTGGGGCCTGGGCAACGGCGCCGGCCCCTACGAGGACCTGCAGGGCTTCCTGCATCATGCCGACGAGCTGGCCGAGTCGCTTTTGTCCGAAGGCATCACGGCCATGAAGATCTGGCCCTTCGACCTCGCGGCGGAGAAGAGCCACGGCCAGTACATCAGCAACGCCGACCTCGACGCCGCGCTGGAGCCCTTCCGCAAGATCCGCGGCGCGGTGGGGCGGCAGATGGACATCATGGTCGAGTTCCACAGCCTGTGGCGGCTGCCGATGGCGCAGAAGATCGCCCGCGCGCTGCAGGAGTTCGACACCTTCTGGCACGAGGACGCGATCCGCATGGACAGCCTCGACCTGCTCAGGCAGTACGCCGTCGACTGCAAGGCGCTGGTCTGCGCCAGCGAGACGCTGGCGTACAAGTGGGGCTTCAAGGACTACCTGCAGACCGGTGTGGCCGGCGTGGCGATGCTCGACCTGAGCTGGTGCGGCGGCCTGACCGAGGCGCGCAAGATCGCCGCGATGGCCGATGCCTGGCAACTGCCGGTCGCGCCGCACGACTGCACCGGGCCGGTGGTGTGGGCCGCCTCCACGCACCTGAGCCTGCATGCGCCCAACGCGCTGGTGCAGGAGAGCGTGCGGGCCTTCTACACCGGCTGGTACAAGGAGCTGGTGACCGAACTGCCCATCGTGGAGCAGGGAATGATCCGCCTGAACGGCAAGCCGGGGCTGGGGCTGGAACTGCTGCCCGACCTGCACCGGCGCGACGATGCGACGGTGCGGGTGTCGCGCGGCTGAGGGCGGCGACAGTGTCGAGACCGCCGATCTTTGGCATGCCGTTCGCGAAGGTCTATCCGCTGTACGTCCAGAAGGCCGAGCGCAAACAGCGGACGAAAGCGGAGGTGGATCAGATCATCCGCTGGCTGACCGGCTATGGCCAGGCGGGCCTGCAGCGGCAGATTGACCGCGGGCGCGATGTCGAGACCTTCTTCGCACAGGCTCCGGCCGTGAATCCGAACGCGGCCCTGATCAAGGGCGTCGTCTGCGGTGTGCGTGTCGAGGAGGTGGACGACCCGTTGATGCAGAGGATCCGCTGGTTGGACAAGCTGATCGACGAGTTGGCGAAGGGGAGGGCGATGGAGAAGATCCTGCGCCGATAGACCGGGCGCGCGCCGCTCAGGCCTTGATCGCGATGTCCGGGTCTTCCGCCCGCCGCGCGCTGCTGTGCG
>NZ_JBIQNC010000072.1:0-20773 GCF_044462705.1 Xenophilus sp. | reverse complement strand
CGTGGCCCCCCTGCTGCGCGCCGGGGTCGGCCGCCTGCTCGGCCTGCAGCACGCGCGCCAGGCGGTCGGCGTACAGGCGGGCATAGGCCTCGTCCTGATAGTCGCGCACCCGCTCGTGGCCCAGGCGCAGCAGCTCGTGCACCGCGGGGGGAAAGCGCTGCGCCAGGGCGGCGTCCAGCGCGGGCGGGGCGGCATCCGCGGGCAGCGCCGGCGACAGCAGTTGCTGCACGTACGCTGCCTGCGCATGCGGTGCGCGCACGGCCTCGAAGGCCGCGGCGAAGCCGCGCAGGCTGGCGGCCGCAGCGGCGCCCGGCGTCGCGGCGGGGCCGCGGATGGCGGCCTCGAAGCTGTCGCGGCCGAAGGGCAGCAGGCCGCTGCCGGCGATGGCCCCGAGCATCACGCTGCTGATGACGGTGCCGCCGGCGCGCGCCAGCGCGCCCATGTCCAGCAGATGGTGCTCGCGGCTGAAGCGGCGCACCACTTCCAGCAGCCGCGCGGCGTCGGCGCGGCCGTCGCCCGGCACCATGCGCTCGGCCGTGGTGAGGGCGCGGCCGGTGGAGGTGATGACGCAGGTGCGCTCGGCGCTCGCCATGCCGTGGCCGATCTGCCGCACCGTCTCCAGCAGCTCGGAGGAGACCAGCGCGTCCAGCGTGCCGGCGGCGGGCGCCAGGCCGAACACCGGGCGGCGGCCGCCCAGGCACGCCAGCGGCACGGGAAAGACCTCGACGTAGTACGTGGTGGCGCCGGTGCGCTGCGCGACGCCGGGGATGGAGGTGCTCTGCGCCGCGTAGCCGGCGTGGCGGGCGGCCTCGATCAGCCACTCGGTGAGCACGCCGCCGCCTTCGCCGCCCAGGGCGCACAGCAGCAGGGTGATGGGGCGTGGGGCTTTCGCTTCGTTCATCGGGAGGCTCTCAGGCAGGACGCAAGGCGCGCACGACGGCGCCCTGCAGGGCGTGCAGCAGGCGCTCGTGCCATCGGGGGTTCTGCACCACCTCGGCGCGGTAGAAGCTGGGGCACAGCGTGGCCGCGTGCGCGTTGGCGCCGCACAGGCCGCAGCCCACGCAGCCGTCGATCACCGTGGCGACCGGGTCCACCTTCAGCGGGTCGGGGTTGTCCTTGAGCGTGAGCGTGGGGCAGCCCGACAGGCGGATGCACGCGTGGTCGCCGTTGCACACGTCCTCGTCGACGCCGTACTTCACGCGCACCACGCGCTCGCCCTTCTTCAGCAGGCCGGCGATCCAGGGCTTGATGCGGCGCTGGCGCTCCAACTGGCATTCGCCCTCGGCGACGATGACCTTCAGGCCGTCGAAGTCGCTGGTGAAGGCCTCGGTGAGCGTGGCGCGCATGGTCTCCACCTCGTAGGTGTGGACGACGCGCAGCCACTGCACGCCCAGGCCCTTGAGCGTGGATTCGATGGTCTGGTTCTTGTGCGCGAGGCTCTGCTGCTTGTCCTCGGCGCGCGCCTTCACCTCCTCGTCGGGCGTGGAGATGATGTCCTGCGTGCCGGTGGCGCTGGTGTAGCCGTTCTTGAAGATCAGCAACACCGCGTCGTCGCCGTTGAACAGGGCGCTCTGCACGCCGGTGAGCAGCCCGTTGTGCCAGAAGCCGCCGTCGCCCATGATCGACAGCACCCGCCGCTGCATCATGGGCGAGACGCCGGCGCGGCTGGCCAGGCTCATGCCGTAGCCCAGGATCGAATGGCCCATGCCGAAGGGCTCGAAGGTGCCGAAGGCGTGGCAGCCGATGTCGGCCGCGACGTGGACCGGGCCGACCTCCTGCTGCGCCAGCTTGAGCGCGGAGAACACCGGGCGCTCCGGGCAGCCGACGCAGAAGCTCGGCGGGCGCGGCGGCAGGGGCTGCGCCAGCATCGCCGCCACCGCGCCGCGGCGCTCGTCGTTGGCGGCCAGCCACTGCGCCACCCCTTCGGTCGCGGCCGCCGGCAGGTAGCGCCCTGCGAAGGCGCCGATGCCGCGGGCCAGCACCTCGGTGCTGTACTCGCCGGCCATCTGCAGCAGGTCCTTTCCGTGCAGGGCGGTGTTCAGGTCGCGCCGGCGCAGCAGCGTGGCGATGTCCTGTTCGATGTACTCGGGCTGGCCTTCCTCCACCACCAGCAGCGCGCGCTTGCCCGCCGCGAAGTCCGCGATCTGGTCGGGCACCAGGGGGTAGGTGACGTTCAGCACCAGGATCGGGATCTCGCTCGCGCCGAAGGCATCGGCCAGGCCGTGCTGCTGCAGGGCGCGGACGAGCGCGTTGTACAGCCCGCCCTGGACCACGATCCCCAGGTCGTCGTGCCGGCCGGGCATCAGCTCGTTCAGCCCGTGCTCGGCGATGTAGCGCTGCGCCGCGGGGATGCGCTCGGCCGTCTTGCGCTTCTCGTGGCCGAAGGTCACGGGCGGGTGTGCCAGGCGGTCGTAGTCGAAGCGGGCCGGCTCGTCCATCAGCGCGCGCGTCGAGACGGCCGGCGCCCGGTTGTCGCTGCACTCGAAGCTGCCGCGCACGTGGCAGGTGCGGATGCGCAGTTCCATCACGCACGGCATGTTCGAGGCTTCGGAGAGGTTGAAGCCTTCCTCCACCATGCGCACCATCACCGGCAGGTCGGGCCGCGGGTCGAGCAGGCACAGGCTGGACTTGAGCGCGTAGGCGTGCGTGCGCTCCTGGATCACGCTGGCGCCTTCGCCGTAGTCCTCGCCCACCACCACCAGCACGCCGCCGCGCACGCCGGGCGAGGAGAGGTTGGAGAGCGCGTCCGCCGCCACGTTGGTGCCTACGATGGACTTCCACGTCACGGCGCCGCGCAGCGGGTAGTGGATCGAGGCGCCCAGCATCGCAGCCGCCGAGGCCTCGTTGGAGCAGGCCTCGACGTGCACGCCCAGCTCGTCCATGTAGTCCTTGGCCTGGACCATCACGTCCAGCAGGTGTGATACCGGCGCGCCCTGGTAGCCGCCGACGTAGGCCACGCCGGCCTGCAGCAGGCCCTTGGTGATGGCGAGGATGCCCTCGCCGTGAAAGGTGTCGCCCGCGCCCAGGCGCAGGGCGCGCACCTCCTTGCTGAAGGAAACTTCCAAGCCTTCGTCTCCGTGTGCTTCGCTGTCGATCGTGGGGCCGCGTCACGACGCGGCGGACCGCAGTGTGCGCGCGGAAGATCGTGCGCTCAATACAATGAAGCTGCTATCCGACATGCACGGCATGCATATGGAAAACCTCGACCTGAACCTGCTGCGCCTGTTCGATGCGGTCTACCGCCGCCGCAGCGTCGGCCGCGCGGCCGAGGCGCTGGGCATTACCCAGCCGGCCGCCAGCCACGGCCTGACGCGCCTGCGCCTGGCGCTGGGCGACGCGCTGTTCACCCGCGCGCCGGGCGGCGTGGCGCCGACGCCGCGCGCCGAGCGGCTGGCCGCCGCCGTGCAGTCCGCGCTCGCCACGCTGGGCGAGGCGCTGGCCGAGCCCGAGCGCTTCGACCCCGCCACCTCGCGCAAGACCTTCCGCATCCACATGAGCGACATCGGCGAGGGCCGCTTCCTGCCGCCGCTGATGCAGCGCTTGCGCGAGACGGCGCCCGGCGTGCGGCTGGAGACGCTGCCGCTGCGCCCGCCCGAGATCGCCGCCGCGCTGGACGAGGGCCGCATCGACTTCGCCTTCGGCTTCCTGCCCAAGGTGAAGGACACGCGCCGCCAGCTGCTGCTGAACGACCGCTACATCGTGCTGCTGCGCGCCGGCCATCCCTTCGCGCGCCGGCCGCCGCGCGGCAGGGCGCTGCTGGCCGCGCTCCACACGCTGGACTACGTGGCGGTGCGCACGCACGCCGACACGCTGCGCATCCTGCAGCTCATGCGGCTGGAGGACCGCGTGCGGCTGGTGACGGAGCACTTCATGGTGCTGCCCGCCATCGTGCGCGAGACGGACCTGGCGGTGATCATGCCGCGCAACATCGCGCGCAACTTCGGCGAGGGGGCCGGCTTCGCCATCGTGCAGCCCGACTTCCCGCTGCGCGACTTCGGCGTCTCGCTGCACTGGAGCCGGCGCTTCGAGGACGATGCGGCCAACCGCTGGCTGCGGCAGACGATCGTGGAGTTGTTCGGCGAGGTCTGACGCGGGGCGTTCAAGCCATCACCATCCGTTCACGCTGAGCCTGTCGAAGCGCCGCCACCCGGCTCGACAGGCTCAGCCCGAACGGTTTGGGATTGATCGAACGGAACGGGACTCAGGCGGCCGTGCCGTCCGCCATCCGCTGCATCGCCTCGCACAGCGGGCTGTCCGCGTCCTCGAAGCCGTGGATGGCGGAGAAATGGTCGGCGCCGTCCTGCGGCGCCAGCTCGCTGCGGTTGCCCGCCGCCTGCCACGCCGTGTGGAAAGCCTGCGACTGCTGCGCGAAGGCCGGCTGCTCCAAGGAGCCCCAGCTCAGGCGCACGGGCGTGGCGCATCGCCGCACGTGGTGTACCGGCGAGTTGCGCTGGACGATCCCCTCGTCGAGCTGGATCGCCGGCTGCAGGTAGCTGTAGCGCAGCGGCGCGATGTCGTACAGGCCGCTGACCAGCAGTGCGCCGGCGAAGGGATCGTCGGGCAGGCCGTACTGCGCACGCCAGGGCGTGCACATCAGCATCGCGCCGAGCTGGCCGCCGGCGGAATGGCCGCCGACGACGATGCGCCGTGGGTCGCCGCCGTGCTCCGCGATGTGGCGGATCACCCACGCGGCCGCGGCGCGCACCTGGCGCACGATCTCGTCCAGCGTCACCGCGGGGCACAGCGCGTAGTCGACCAGCACGGTGGTGAAGCCGCGCGCCTGCGGGCCGAGGGCCACGCAGGCGAAGTCGCGCGCCGCGCGGGCGCGCCAGTAGCCGCCGTGGATGAAGAGGAAGACCGGCGCGCCGGGCCGTTCGGCGGGGTAGATGTCCAGCGTTTCGGCCGGCGTGGGGCCGTAGGGCACGCCGGCCCGGTGCCGCAGCGTGCGCATCGCCTCCTCGCTGCGCTCGGCCAGGTGCCGGTTCGCGCCCGCCGGGTCGACGGCGCGGTACGTCGGGTCGTAGGCCTCGTCGATCTCCTGCTGGCTGGCGAAGCCGTGAGGCAGGGCGGCGGCCATGGACGAAAGACTCTCAGGTTCTCAGTCCGGGATGACGGCCGTGACCTCGATCTCGACCTTGGCGCGGTCCTCCACCAGCGCTGCCACCTGCACCGCCGTCATCGCCGCGTTGAAGCTGCCGATGATCTCGCGGAAGTGCTTGCCGATGGCCGGATAGGCCGCCACGTATTCGCGCTTGTCGGTCACGTACCAGGTCATGCGCACGATGTGCTCGGGCCGGGCGCCGCCCTCCTTGAGCACCTCGGCGACGTTCAGCAGCGCCTGGCGCACCTGGTCGCCCAGGTCGTCGCTGTGGAACTCGCCCTGCGCGTCCCAGCCGATCATGCCGGCCACGAACACCATGCGGCCGCGTGCCGCCACGCCGTTGGCATAGCCCTTGGGTCGCGGCCAGCCGGGGGGAAGAAGGACTTGCATGAGGTGTCTCCTGGTCGGTAATCGGATGATGAAGTGTCTCAGCCCGTGAAGGCCGCGAGGCCGGCGCGCACGTCCGGCGGGATGTCGATGGCGCGGTGCGTCTCCAGGCTGGTGAAGACCAGCACCTGGCGCGAGGCGACGCGCAGCTCGTCGCCGGCGCGGCATTCCAGTGCCAGCGTGAGCGAGCGCCCGCCGGCGCGCTCGACCGCCAGGCCCAGCGTCACGCGGTCGCCCAGCCGGCTGATGGCGCGGAAGTCGCACTCCAGCCGCACGATCGGCAGGCCGATGCGGCGCCCGGCCACCATGCCCGCGTATGGCACGTCCAGCGCCTCGTTGAACCAGTCCTCCACCACCTGGTTGAACATCACCAGGTACTGGGGGAAGAACACGATGCCCGCCGGGTCGCAGTGCGAGAAGCGGATCAGCCGCTCGCGCTCGAAGCGCGCAGGCGCGGCCTGCGTCACGCCGCGCCCTCCGCCGGCTGCGTCAGGCGGAAGCGCTGCAGCTTGCCCGTCTGGGTGCGCGGCAGCTTGTCGATGAACTCGACGGCACGCGGGTACTTGTACGGTGCCACGGTGGCCTTCACGAAGTCCTGCAGCGTCTTGACCATCGCCGCGTCGCCCGCCTGGCCCGGCCGCAGCACGACGAAGGCCTTGACGATCTGGCCGCGCTCGGCGTCGGGCACGCCGACCACGGCGCACTCGGCCACGGCGGGATGCTGCATCAGCGCCTCTTCCACCTCGGGCGCGGCGATGTTGTAGCCGGCCGAGATGATCATGTCGTCGGTGCGCGCCTGGTAGAAGAAGTAGCCGTCGGTGTCCATGACGTAGGCGTCCCCGGTCACGTTCCAGCCGTTCTTCACGTAGCTCTTCTGCCGCTCGTCGGCCAGGTAGCGGCAGCCGGTGGGGCCCTGCACCGCCAGCTTGCCCACCGTGCCGGGCGGCACCTCGCGGCCCTCGTCGTCGATCACCCGCGCGCGGTAGCCGGGCACCGGCTTGCCGGTGGCGCCGGGCCGGGCGTTGCCTTCGTCGTGCGAGATGAAGATGTGCAGCATCTCGGTCGCGCCGATGCCGTCGATCAGCTCGATGCCGGTGGCCTCCTTCCAGAGCTGGCGGGTGGAGGCGGGCAGCGCCTCGCCGGCCGACACGCACTTGCGCAGCGGCGTGCGGCGCAGCTCCACGCCGCGCGCGGCCAGCGTGCGGTAGGAGGTGGGCGCGGTGAACAGCACCGTGGCGTGGAATTCCTTGATGCCGTCCAGCAGCTGCGGCGGGCCGGCCTTTTCCAGCAGCACCGTCGAGGCGCCCACGTGCATCGGGAACAGCAGCAGCCCGCCCAGCCCGAAGGTGAACGCCAGCGGCGGGCTGCCGATGAACACGTCGTCGGCGGTGGCCTTGAGCATGTGCGGCGGCCAGCAGTGGCAGATCGCCATCACGTCGCGGTGGAAGTGCATGGTCGCCTTGGGCACGCCGGTGGTGCCCGAGGTGAAGCCGAGGATGCAGGTGTCGTCGGCGGCCGTGTCCACGTTGTCGAAGTACGGCGAGGCGCGCTCCATCGCGGCCTCCAGGCTGTCGGGCCCCTCGTAGTCGAAGTGGCGCAGCTGCCGCAGCTGCGGCGACTCCATCGCGGCATGGTGCATCTCGTCGGCCAGCGCGGCGTCGCACAGCGCGTGCGTGACCTGGCCGATCTCGATGATCGCCTTCAGTTCCTTGGCGCGCAGCAGCGGCATGGTGGCCACGGCGATGCCGCCGGCCTTCATCACCGCGAACCAGCAGGCGGCCAGCATCGGGTTGTTGGGTGCGCGCAGCAGCACGCGGTTGCCGGGCACCAGGCCCATGTCGTGCACCAGCACGTTGGCGATGCGGTTGGCCTTCTCGCGCAGGTCGGCATAGGTCCAGGTGAGGCCCCCCGGTGCGCGGATGCAGACGCGGTCGCCATGGCCTTCCGCGACGTGGCGGTCCAGCAGCTCGGTGGCGCAGTTCAGGCGCTCGGGGAATTGCAGCGCCGGCAGATCGAAGATGAACTGCGGCTGCTGTTCCGGCGGCGGCAGGTGGTCGCGGGCGAAGGTGTCGATGTGGGCGCTGGTGGTCGTCATCTCTTTCGTCTCCTCGTTCCCTGGCTGCGGCGGCTCAGGCGGCCGCGTCGCGCAGCAGCTCGCGGGCGATGATGAGCTGCTGCACCTCGGTGGCGCCCTCGTAGATGCGCAGGGCGCGGATCTCGCGGTACAGGCGCTCGACTGGCTGCTCGCTCACCACGCCCAGGCCGCCGAACATCTGCACCGCCGCGTCGATGACCTGCTGCGCGTTCTCGGTGGCGGTCATCTTGGCCATCGCCGCCTCGCGGGTGACGGTTTGGCCCTGGTCGCGCTGCCAGGCGGCCCGGTAGGTCAGCAGGGCCGCGCTGTCGATGGCGGTGGCCATCTGCGCCAGCTTGGCCTGCGTGAGCTGGAAGTCGGCCAGCACGCCCTTGAACATGCGGCGGGTGGTGGCGCGCCGCAGCGCCTCGTCGAGTGCGCGGCGTGCGAAGCCCAGCGCGGCGGCGGCGACCGAGGTGCGGAACACGTCCAGCGTGCGCATCGCCACCTTGAAGCCTTCGCCGGCGGCGCCGACGCGCTGCGCGGCCGGGATGCGGCAGCCGGCGAAGCGCAGCCGCGCCAGCGGGTGCGGCGCGATCACGTCGATGCGTTCGGCGATCTCGAAGCCGGGCGTGCCGGCCTCGACGACGAAGGCGCTGATGCCGCGCGCACCGGGCGCCTCGCCGGTGCGGGCGAAGACGACGTAGAAGTCGGCGATGCCGCCGTTGGAGATCCAGGTCTTCTCGCCGTCGAGCACGTAGTGGTCGCCGTCGGCCCGTGCCGCGCAGGCCATCGCGGCGACGTCGGAGCCGGCGTCGGGCTCCGACAGCGCGAAGGCGCTGATCGCCTCGCCGGCGGCCACGCGCGTCAGGTAGGTGCGGCGCTGCTCCGGCGTGCCGTGCAGCGAGATCGCGCCCGAGCCCAGGCCCTGCATGGCGAAGGCGAAGTCGGCCAGGCCGGAGTGCCGGGCCAGCGTCTCGCGGATCAGGCAGATGGCGCGGGTGTCGATGGTGTCGCCGGCGCCGCCTTCGGCCGTGCCGGCGATGGCGTGGCGCAGCCAGCCGCCGGCGCCGAGCGACTGCACCAGCGCGCGGCATTCGGCGTCGACGTCGTGGCCGTGGTCCTGCGGGATGTGTTCGCTGGCCCAGGCGTCCAGCGCCTGCGCCAGCTCGCGGTGGCGCGGCTCGAAGAAGGGCCAGTCGAGGTAGCTGGTATCGGCCATCTCAGTTGCCCTCGAACCTGGGCTTCTGCTTGGCGACGAAGGCCTCGTAGGCCCGCGTGAAGTCCTGCGTCAGCATGCAGATCGCCTGGGCCTGCGCCTCGGCCTCGATGGCCTGCTCGATGGTCATCGCCCATTCCTGGTGCAGCATGGTCTTGGTGATGCCGTTGGCGAAGCTCGGGCCTGCCACCAGCTGCGCGGCCAGGGCCTGCGCCTCGGCCAGCAGCTCTTCGGGCGAACACAGGCGGTTGAAGAAGCCCCAGCGCTCGCCTTCCTCGCCGCCCAGGCTGCGGCCGGTGTAGAGCAGCTCGCCGGCGCGCCCCTGGCCGACGATGCGCGGCAGCATGGCGCAGGCGCCCATGTCGCAGCCGGCCAGGCCGACGCGGTTGAAGAGGAAGGCCGTCTTGCTGCGGGCCGTGCCCAGGCGCAGGTCCGACGCCATCGCGACGATGGCGCCGGCGCCGGCGCACACGCCGTCCACCGCCGCCACGATGGGCTGCGGGCAGGCGCGCATGGTCTTGACCAGCTCGCCGGTCATGCGGGTGAACATCAGCAGCTCGGGCGCCTTGAGCCGCACCAGCGGGCCGATGATCTCGTGCACGTCGCCGCCGGAGCAGAAGTTGCCGCCGGCGCCCACCACCACCACGGCCTTCACGTCCTCGGCCCACTTGAGCTGGTGGAACAGGTCGCGCAGCTCGGCGTAGCTGTCGAAGGTCAGCGGGTTCTTGCGTTCGGGGCGGTTCAGGGTGATGGTCGCGACGCCGTCCTTCACTTCCCACAGGAAGTGCGTGGCCCGGTAGCCGGCCATCGGGCGGCGGTTGCCGGCCAGCAGGGCGGGGTCGATGCGGTCGTCGGTCATTTTCCTTGTCTCCGTTGCGTCATGTGGGTCTCCTGGGCGGCGGCCTCGATCTCGACCTGGCGCTGCACCAGGTGCACGCGCAGGCGGCCCAGGTGCTCGTACAGCGCCTCCTTGCTGCCGGGCGGCAGGCCGGTGAACATGTCGGTCAGCCACTTCTCGTGCTCGGCCGCCATCAGGGCGAACTCCGCGCGGCCCTTGTCCGTCAGGCTGACGCGCCAGGAGCGGCGGTCCTCCGGGTCGTCCACGCGCTGCACCAGCCCTTCCTTGACGAGCTGGTCGGTCAGCCCGGTGACGTTGCCGCCGGTGACCATCAGGTAGCGCGACAGCACGTTCATGCGCAGGCCGTCGGGATGCCGGTCGAGCTGCGCCAGGTAGTCGAAGCGGGGCAGGGTGGTGCCGAAGCGGGCGCGCAGCAACTGGCGGATCTGCTGCTCGATCTGCGTGCTGCAGGCCAGGAGGCGCAGCCAGATCTTGGTGTCCAGGTGGTCGTCGGCCTGGGCGCGCGCCTCCAGGCCGATGTGCTCGTCGCCCAGCGACTGCACCAGGCGGAAGTGCTTGTGGTTCTGTGTGGCCATGTCCGGTTTCTCCTCTTCACATGACTTCGCCGCCGCTGACCGACACCGACTGGCCGGTCACGGCGCCGGCGCCCTCGGAGCACAGCCAGGCGACGGCGTCGGCCACCTGCTGCGGCTGCACCAGGCGGCCCTGCGGATTGGACTTGACGAACTCGGCGCGCGCCTCCTCGGCGCTGCGCCCCGTCTTGACGACGACGCGCTCGATGCTCTCGCGCACGATGTCGGTCTCGGTGTAGCCGGGGCACACGGCGTTGACGGTGATGCCCTTGGCCGCCAGTTCCAGCGCCACCGAGCGCGTCAGGCCGATCACGCCGTGCTTGGCCGCGCAGTAGGCCGAGACGTAGGCGTAGCCCACCTGCCCGGCCGTGCTGGCGACGTTGACGATGCGGCCCCAGCCGGCCGCCAGCATGTCGGGCAGCGCCGCCTGCATGCACACCATGGTGCCGGTGAGGTTCACGTCGAGCATGCGCTGCCAGAGCTGGGCGTCCATCTTCGTGAAGGGCGCGCTCTCGGCCTGGCCGGCGTTGTTGACCAGCACGGCCACCGGGCCGAAGCGCTCGCGCGCCCGGGCCAGGGCCGCGGCCACCTGTCCGGCATCGGCGACGTCGGCCGCCACGGCATGCAGGCGGTCGGGCGCCTCGTCGGCCAGCGCCTGCACCACGTCCAGCCGGCGGCCCAGCACGGTCACGCGCAGGCCGTCGGCCGCCAGCCGGCGCGCGATGGCGGCGCCGATGCCGCGTCCACCGCCGGTCACCAGCGCGTGGTGACCGGCGGGCGCTGCCTTTTCTCCCTGAGCAATCGATGCGGCGGCCATGCGTCAGGCCTTGGCGGGCGTGCCGGCGGCGAGCGCCTTCTCGCGCGCGAAGTTGGCTTCCATCTGCGGCTTGCCCGAGCGGTATTGCTTGGGCCAGGCGATGGGCGTGTAGCCGATCTTGGCGGCTTCCGTCAGCGTCCAGGCCGGGTTGGCGAGGTGCGGACGCGCCACGGCGCACAGGTCGGCGCGGCCGGCGGCCAGGATGCTGTTGGCGTGGTCGGCCTCGCTGATGGCGCCCACGGCGATGGTCGGGATGCCGGCCTCCTGGCGGATGCGGTCGGCGAAGGGCGTCTGGAACATGCGCCCGTACACCGGCTTCTCCTTCTTGCTCACCTGGCCCGACGAGCAGTCGATCATGTCGGCGCCGGCCGCCTTGAAGGCCTTGGCGATCTCGACAGCGTCCTCCGGCGTGATGCCGCCCTCGACCCAGTCGTGCGCCGAGATGCGCACCGACATCGGCTTGTCCTTGGGCCAGGCGGCGCGCACCGCCTCGAACACCTCCAGCGGGTAGCGCAGGCGGTTGGCCAGCGAGCCGCCGTACTCGTCGGTGCGGTGGTTGGTCAGCGGCGAGATGAAGCTGGACAGCAGGTAGCCGTGTGCGCAGTGCAGCTCCAGCCAGTCGGCGCCGGCCTCGGCCGCGGCGCGGGTGGAGGCGACGAACTGCGCCTTGACCTCGTCCATGTCGGCGCGCGTCATCTCGCGCGAGACCTGGCTCACGCCCTCCAGGTACTGCTGCGGCGAGGCGGAGACGATCGGCCAGTTGCCCGATTCCAGCGGCTGGTCGATGCCGTCCCAGGCCAGGCGGGTGGAGGCCTTGGCGCCGGCGTGGCCGATCTGGATGCCGAACCTGGCATCGGTGTTCGTGTGGATCCAGTCGGCGATGCGCTTGAAGGCCACGGTGTGATCGGGCCGGTACAGGCCGGGGCAGCCGGGGGTGATGCGGCCCTCGGGGCTCACGCAGGTCATCTCGGCGAACACCAGGCCGGCGCCGCCCATGGCGCGGGCGCCCAGGTGCACCAGGTGGTAGTCGCCGGCCACGCCGTCCACGGCGGAGTATTGCGCCATCGGCGAGACGACGATGCGGTTCTTGAGCGTGACGCCGCGCACCGTCCAGGGGGTGAACATGGGCGGCGGCGGGGCCAGGCCGTCGGCCACCTGCACGCCATCGCGTTCGGCGAACCAGCGCTCGTAGCCCTCCAGCCAGCCGCGGTCGCGCAGGCGCAGGTTCTCGTGGCTGATGCGCTGGCTGCGGGTGAGCATCGAGTACATGAACTGCTCGGGCTCGAGCTGGTCGCAGTAGCGCTTGCCGCACACCTCGAACCATTCCATGGCGTTCCAGGCGGCGTTCTGGATGCGCAGCGTCTCGACGCGGCGCGCCTCCTGGTAGGCGGCCAGCACTTCGGGGATGTGCTCGCGCGTGTCGCCCATCGCCTTGAACTGGCGCGCCAGCTCGATCGCGTCCTCGATCGCCAGCTTGGTGCCCGAGCCGATGGCAAAGTGGGCAGTGTGCACCGCATCGCCCATCAGTACGACGTGGCTGCCGTGCTCGTTCTTCAGCGACCACTGCTCGCACACCACGCGCTGGAAGTTGATCCAGGCCGAGCCGCGCAGGTGGCGCGCGTTGGTCATCAGCTTGGCGCCCTTCAGGTCGTCGGCGAAGACCTTCTCGCAGAAGGCGATGGAATCCTCCTGGCCGGCCTTGTCCAGCCCGTGGGCCTTCCAGGTCTCCTCGGTGGTCTCGACGATGAAGGTGGAGGTCTTGTCGTCGAACTTGTAGATGTGCGCCTGGAACCAGCCGTGCTCGGTGCGCTGGAAGTCGAAGGTGAAGGCGTCGTAGAGCTTCTCGGTGCCCAGCCAGATGAAGCGGTTGGGGCGGGTGACGATGTCGGGCTTGAACACGTCGGCGTACTTGCCGCGGATGCGCGAGTTGACGCCGTCGCTGGCGATGATCAGGTCGGCGTCGGGGTAGTCGGTGTCCGATTCGACTTCCGTCTCGAAGACCAGCTTCACGTCCAGGGCCTCGCAGCGCGCCTGCAGGATGTTCAGCAGCTTCTTGCGGCCGATGCCGACGAAGCCGTGGCCGCCCGAGCGGATGCGCCGGCCCTTGAACAGCAGCTCGATGTCGTCCCAGTGGTTGAAGGCCTGCTCGATCTCGTCGGCGGTGGCGCGGTCCCAGGCGCGCATGTTGTCCATGGTGGCGTCGGAGAACACCACGCCCCAGCCGAAGGTGTCGTAGGGCTTGTTGCGCTCCACCACGGTCACGTCGTGTGCCGGGTTCATCTGCTTCATCAACAGCGCGAAGTACAGGCCCGCCGGGCCTCCGCCAATGCACACGATCTTCATGGGTTCGTCTCCAAGCCCTCGATGGGCATGGATGAACTTTAAGGATAGATTGTTTAGATGTCAACTAAATTGCGAGAAGACTGGCGAACGGGGCGTGGCCCGGGACTTGCTCGACCATTTGAGGGTTATCCCGCATGCTTCATACCCGCGTACGCATAAGTCCTATGAAATGCTCCGTATGCCCCCCGCGTCGGCAGCCGCGAACATTCCGCCATGCGCCGGCGAAGGTCCGCCGGCGAACCCACGACAGCCCATGAACGACACGCAAGCCTCCAGCAGCCAGCCCATCCGTTTCTTCCACCGCGGCCAGGTGGTCGAGGTGCAGGGCGTGCATCCCACGCGCTCGGTGCTCGACTGGCTGCGCGAGGACGCGCGCTGCACCGGCACCAAGGAGGGCTGCAACGAGGGCGACTGCGGCGCCTGCACGGTGGTGATCGGGGAACTGGCCGAACCCGGCGCGGCCGAGGCCGTGGGCGGGCTGAAGCTGCAGACGGTCAACGCCTGCATCCAGTTCCTGCCGACGCTGCACGGCAAGGCGCTGTTCACGGTGGAGGACCTCAAGGGCCGGTGCGGCGGCCCTGCGCCCGGCAGGCACGCCGCGCAGCCGCTGCATCCGGTGCAGCAGGCGATGGTGGACTGCCACGGCTCGCAGTGCGGCTTCTGCACGCCGGGCTTCGTGATGTCGCTGTGGTCCGCCTACGAGCACCACAGCGAGCAGGGCACCCGGCCGAGCCGCCAGCAGCTCGCCGACGAGTTGTCGGGCAACCTGTGCCGCTGCACCGGCTACCGGCCGATCCTCGACGCCGGGCAGAAGATGTTCGACCTGCCGGCCGTGCGGCTGGACACCGCGCCCGTGGTCGCCGCGCTGCAGACCCTGCGGCGCGAGGGCACCTTCGACTACGCCGCGCCGCTGGGCCAGCGCACCGACCGCTTCCACGCCCCCGTCACGCTCGACGAGCTGGCGGCGCTGCGCGAGGCCAAGCCGCAGGCGCGCATCCTGGCCGGCTCCACCGACGTCGGCCTGTGGGTCAACAAGATGTTCCGCGACCTGGGCGACATCATCTACGTGGGCGACGTGGCGGAGATGAAGCGCATCGAGGAGGGCGCCGACGCGCTGTACATCGGCGCCGGCGCCTCGCTGGAGGACGCCTGGCGCGCCATCGTGCAGCGTGCGCCCACGCTGGAGGACGTCTGGCTGCGCTTCGCCTCGCTGCCGATCCGCAACGCCGGCACCCTGGGCGGCAACGTGGCCAACGGCTCGCCCATCGGCGACTCGCCGCCGATCCTGATGGCGCTGGACGCACAGATCGAGCTGCGCAAGGGCGCCGCGGTGCGCCGCATGCCGCTGCCGGACTTCTACCTCGACTACATGAAGAACCAGCTTCAGCCGGGCGAGTTCGTGCAGGGCCTGTCCATCCCGCGGGCCGCCTTCGCCCGCCAGCTGCGCGGCTACAAGATCAGCAAGCGCTTCGACTGCGACATCTCGGCCCTGTGCGCCGGCTTCGCGCTGGAGCTGGACGGCGAGACGGTGAAGAGCATCCGCCTGGCCTACGGCGGCATGGCAGCCGTGGTCAAGCGCGCGGCGCTGGCCGAGGCGGCCCTGCTGGGCCGGCCCTGGACGCAGGCCAGTGTGGACGCCGCCAAGGCCGCGCTGGCGCAGGATTTCAAGCCGCTGACCGACATGCGCGCCAGCGCCGATTACCGCCTGCTGGTGGCACAGAACCTGCTGCAGCGCCTGTGGCTGGAAACGCGGCCGCAGGATGCGCTGCCGCCGCAGTCCACCAGCGTGTGGAGCGTGATGCCGCATGACGCGCTGGCCTGAGAGCGCATCGAGGAGCCCACGATGAACAAGCCGATCGATCCCGCCGTGCTGCAGCCCACCCCGGCATTCGCAGACTACCTGACCAACACCGCCGCGCGCATCGATGCCGACGCCGAGACCCGCGCGCTGACGCAGGGCGCGCGCGTGGGCATCAGCCGCCCGCACGAGTCCGCCCACCTGCACGTGGCCGGCGAGGCGACCTACACCGACGACCTGCCGGAGCTGGCCGGCACGCTGCACTGCGCGCTCGGCCTGTCGCCGGTGGCGGCGGGGCGGCTCACGGCGCTGGACCTCGACGCCATCCGCGCCATGCCCGGCGTGGTGGAGGTGCTCACCGCCGCCGACGTGCCGGGCGCCAACGACTGCGGCTCGATCGTGCACGACGACCCGATCCTGTGCGATGGCGAGATCCGCTACATGGGCCAGCCGCTGTTCGCCGTCATCGCCCGCACGCGCAACGAGGCGCGCCGCGCTGCCGCTCGCGCCAAGCAGGCTGCGGCGATCGAGGCGGCCACCGAGCCGCTGGTGCTGACGCCGCAGCAGGCGCATGCGCAGCAACGCTACGTGGTGCCGCCGATGCACCTGGCGCGCAGCGCGGGCGGCGTGGGCGCGCGTGCCGCCATCGACGCGGCGCCGCACCGGCTGAAGGGGCAGCTCGACGTCGGCGGGCAGGAGCAGTTCTACCTGGAGGGCCAGATCAGCTACGCCATCCCCAAGGAGGATGGTGCGGTGCACGTGCACTGCTCGACGCAGCACCCGAGCGAGATGCAGCACCTGATCGCCCACGCGCTGCACCGCCGTTCGAACGAAGTGCACGTCGAATGCCGCCGCATGGGCGGGGGCTTCGGCGGCAAGGAATCGCAGTCGGCGCTGTTCGCCTGCGTCGCCGCCATCGCAGCCTGCAGGCTGGGCCGGCCGGTCAAGTTGCGGCCGGACCGCGACGACGACTTCATGATCACCGGCCGGCGCCACTGCTTCTGGTACGAGTACGAGGTGGGCTACGACGACGAGGGTCGCATCCTCGGCGCCGAGATCGCCATGGTCTCGCGCGCCGGCCATTCGGCGGACCTCTCCGCGCCGGTGATGACGCGGGCGCTGTGCCACTTCGACAACGCCTACTGGCTGCCCGAGGTCTCGATGCACGGCTACTCGGGCCGCACCAACACCCAGAGCAACACCGCCTTCCGCGGCTTCGGCGGCCCGCAGGGCGCCATCGCCATCGAGTACATCATGGACTCGGTGGCCCGCACCCTGGGCCGCGACCCGCTGGACGTGCGCCGCGCCAACTTCTACGGCACCGACGAGCACAACGTCACTCCCTACGGCCAGACCATCGTGGACAACGTGATCCACGACCTGGTGGCGCAACTGGAAGCCGGCAGCGCCTACCGGCAGCGGCGCGAGGCGGCGGCGGCCTTCAATGCCACCAGCCCCGTGCTCAAGCGGGGCGTGGCGCTCACGCCGCTGAAGTTCGGCATCAGCTTCAACGTCAAGCACTTCAACCAGGCCGGTGCGCTGGTGCACGTGTACACCGACGGCTCCATCCTGGTGAACCACGGCGGCACCGAGATGGGCCAGGGCCTGAACACCAAGGTGGCGCAGGTGGTGGCGCACGAGCTGGGCGTGAGCTTCGAGCGCGTGCGCGTCACCGCCACCGACACCACCAAGGTCGCCAACACCTCGGCCACCGCCGCCTCCACCGGCGCCGACCTGAACGGCAAGGCGGCGCAGGACGCGGCGCGCCAGATCCGCGAGCGCCTGGCGGCCTGCGCCGCGGCGCGCCACGGCGGCCAGGCGCAGGACGTGCGCTTCGCCAACGACAAGGTGCACGTCAGCGGCAGGACGCTCGATTTCGCCACGCTGGTGGGCGAGGCGTATCTCGACCGCGTGCAGTTGTGGTCCGACGGCTTCTACGCCACGCCCGGCCTGTCGTGGGACAAGGACACCATGCAGGGCCGGCCCTTCTACTACTTCGCCTACGGCGCGGCCGTGAGCGAGGTGATCGTCGACACGCTCACCGGCGAATGGAAGCTGCTGCGCGCCGACATCCTGCACGACGCCGGCAAGTCGCTCAACCCGGCGGTGGACATCGGCCAGGTGGAAGGCGCCTTCATCCAGGGCATGGGCTGGCTCACCACCGAGGAGCTGGTGTGGCACCCGGGCAGCGGCAAGCTGACGACGCACGCGCCCAGCACCTACAAGATCCCCACGGCCAACGACTGCCCGCCGGTGTTCAACGTGCAGTTGTTCGAGGGGCGCAACTTCGAGGACTCCATCCACCGCAGCAAGGCGGTGGGCGAGCCGCCGCTGCTGCTGCCCTTCTCGGTCTTCTTCGCCATCCGCGACGCCGTCTCGGCCGTGGGCGGCCACCGGGTCGACCCGCCGCTGCGCGCGCCCGCGACCAGCGAGGCCATCCTCACCGCCATCGGCGCCGTTCAGCGCGCGAACGCGGGCGGCTGATGTTCCCCGGCGCCTCTCGCGCGGGCCTGCAAGACGGCCTGCACGCTATAACCGTGCCCATCCTTTCACGATAGGCGGGTGTGGCCATGAGAGACCAGGCGCTGTTCGACAAGATCGATCTTCATCTCATCCGCGTGCTGCACACCGTGCTGACCGACCGCAGCGTCTCGCGCGCCGCCATCCGCCTGGGCATGTACCAGCCCGCGGTGTCGGCCGCGCTCAAGCGGCTGCGCGAGCTGGCCGGCGACCCGCTGCTGGTGCGCTCGGGCTCCGGCATGGTGCCCACCGATGCCGGCCTGCGCATGATCGAGCCGGCGGCCAGCATCCTGCGCGCGGCAGAGATGCTCTTTTCCGACGCGCGCGGCTTCGACCCGCAGACGGCCGGCACCACCTTCCGCATCGCCGCCAGCGACTACCTGGACCCGACCTTCCTGCCCGCCGTGGTGACGCAGGTGAAGGCGCAGGCGCCGCTGGTACGCATCGAGATCCATCCGCTCTCGTCCGACGGCGACTACCACGCGCACCTGGCCAACGGCGAGATCGACCTGGTCATCGGCAACTGGCTCAAGCCGCCGGAGGACCTGCACATGGCGCGCCTGTTCGGCGACGAGGTGGTGTCGATGGTCAGCGCCGAGCACCCGGCCTTGCGCCGCGGCTGGGACCTGGACACCTGGCTGGAGGCCGAGCACATCGCGCCCACGCCCACCCACCCGGGCGCGCGCGGCATCATCGACCAGCTGCTCGACGCGCTGGGCCGCCAGCGCAACATCGCGGTGCGCTGCGCGCATTTCGGGCTGATGCCCGACATGGTGGCTTCCAGCCTGCTGGTGCTGACCACCGGGCGCCAGTTCTGCGAGCGCTACGCCCAGCGGCTGCCGCTGCGCATCCTCGACTGCCCGGCCACGCTGCCGCGGCTGCTCTATTACCAGCTCTGGCACGAGCGCACCCATTCCTCCAGCGCCGCCCAGTGGCTGCGCGAGCAGGTCAAGCGCGTGGCGGCCTCGCTGCAGCAGCCACCGCCGGCCTGAGCCCCCGATTCCCCTACACAACACGACAAACCAAGGAGACAACCAGATGAACTGGACCGAACGCGTGTTCAAGCTGCAGGAACACGGCACCACCGTGCGCACCGAGGTGGTGGCGGGCCTGACCACCTTCCTGACGATGGCCTACATCATCTTCGTCAACCCCTCGATCCTGGGCGACGCGGGCATGCCGAAGGACTCGGTCTTCGTCGCCACCTGCCTGATCGCGGCGCTGGGCACGATGATCATGGCCTTCTACGCCAACTACCCGATCGCGCTGGCGCCGGGCATGGGGCTGAACGCCTACTTCGCCTACGTGGTGGTGCTGCACATGGGCTTCACCTGGCAGGCGGCGCTGGGGGCGGTGTTCGTCTCGGGGTGCCTGTTCCTCTTGGTCACCATCTTCAAGCTGCGCGAGCTGATCATCCGCGGCATCCCGCACTCGCTGCGCTACGCCATCACGGTGGGCATCGGCCTGTTCCTGGCGCTGATCGCGCTCAAGAGCGCCGGCATCGTCGCGCCCTCCAAGGCCACCTATGTCACGCTCGGCGACCTGCACACGCCGCAGGCCGTGCTGGCGGTGCTGGGCTTCTTCCTGATCGTGGTGCTGGACCGGCTCAAGGTGCCCGGCGCCATCCTCATCGGCATCGTCGCCGTCACCATCGCCAGCTTCTTCTTCGCCGGCAACGAGTTCAAGGGCATCTTCTCGGCGCCGCCGTCCATCGCGCCGACCTTCCTCCAACTGGACATCAAGGCGGCGCTGGCGGGCGGCATCCTGAACGTGATCCTGGTGTTCTTCCTGGTCGAGCTGTTCGACGCCACCGGCACGCTGATGGGCGTGGCCAAGCGCGCGGGCCTGCTGGTGCCGGGCAAGATGGACCGGCTGAACAAGTCGCTGCTGGCCGACTCGGCCGCCATCTTCGCCGGCTCGCTGCTGGGCACCTCCAGCACCACCGCCTACGTGGAGAGCGCCGCCGGCGTGCAGGCCGGCGGCCGCACGGGCCTGACGGCGTTGACGGTGGCGGTGCTGTTCCTGGCGTGCCTCTTCATCGCGCCGCTGGCCGGCGTGGTGCCGGCCTACGCCACCGCGCCGGCGCTGTTCTTCGTGGCATGTTTGATGCTGAGGGAACTGACCGAACTGGACTGGAACGAGACCACCGAGGTGGTGCCCGCCGCCGTCACGGCGCTGGCCATGCCCTTCACCTACTCCATCGCCAACGGCCTGGCCTTCGGCTTCATCACCTACGCGGTGCTCAAGCTGTTCACCGGCCAGGTGCGCCAGGTGCACTGGATGGTGTGGGTGATCGGCGGCGTGTTCCTGTTCAAGTTCATCTGGCTGCCGGGGGGGTGAGGCGGAGGGCTCCGGCACTCGTCCGTCTGCCCGGTGTTCGTACCACAGGAGGGATTCGATGGCGTGTGTTGTCCGGTGGTCCGACCCCTGCCCCGGTGAGGGCGGGGCGGCGCTTCGGTGGAGCGGTCGGCGCGTTGCGCCGACTGCCCTGCGGTGCTCGGTCGGCCGGGCCGGCGCAGAACTCGCTGCGCGCTCCTTCGGACCGCTCCGCTCAGACAGCTGCGCCGAGTCAGATCACGAAGCATGCCTGTCCTGCGGCAGGCATGCAGCCCGGCCGCCCTGCGCTTCTCGGCGCTCCACAGGCGCGCCACCGCCCCCTCACCGGGGCCTGGGCCTACGCCCGGTCGATGGAACCGCGGAGGATGCACCCGGACGGTTCCTCGCGCCGTGGCCGGGGGCCTGGGGCGCGGGCGATTTGTGGGGCGGCGAGGAGCGCAGGCCGTGGGGCGGGCGTGCCTGCCGAAGGACAGGCACGCTTCAACTCTGACTCGCTGCACCTGTTTGAACGGAGCGCTCCGCAGGAGCGCGCAGTGAGTTGTGCAGCGCCGCCCCTGGCCGAGCACCGCAGCGCAGTCGGCGCAACGCGCCGACCGCCCCACCATGAGCCCGCGCCCCAGGCCCCCGGCCACGCCGCGCGCCTCCCGGCCTCGCCGCCATACTAGGATGCGAAGCTTTTCCCAAGAACCGAACAAGAGCGACGACCGAAGGCCACCTGACCATGTCCCCCCCCAGACTCCAGCTCG
>NZ_JBIQNC010000071.1:6190-20937 GCF_044462705.1 Xenophilus sp. | reverse complement strand
ATGCGGCGTAGCCGTCGTCACCATAAGCGAAGGGCGGCTTGCCGACGTAGACCGGGGCACCGTTGACGATGTCGCCCAGCACGCCCTTGCGGACGCGGTACAGCGCCGCGCGGTCGGACGTGGCGGTCTCCAGGGTGCGCGTGCCGCGCAGGTAGTTCACCAGGTTCTCGCCGGTATTGGCGGCCGTGAGGTCGGCCGCGCTCAGGCCTGTGCACTGGGTGGATACCACCGTCTTGCTGCAAAGATTGGAGAAATGCCCATCCAGGCTGTCCGCCTGCAGGTTGGTCCAGTTGAAATCCACCAGCGAGGACGTCGTCCCGCCACGGTAGAGGATCCGGCGGGCCGAGGTGCGCTGCGTTAGCAGTGCCTGGGCAGACCACTGGGCCGTGCTGCCGATCTCGCCCGTCTCGCCGTTGAGTTGATAGGCCTTGAGGTCGCCCGTCCAAGACTGGGTCGTGTAGCTGGCCTGATAGACCTGATTGTTATCGCCCGGGACGAGTTCCAGTGCGCTGGTGGCTGCGGCGGCGGAAGAGCCGGTCTCTTCCATGATGGTGTTGACCACGCCGCTGATGGCCTGGCCCAGATCGGCCGCATTCAGGGCAGAGTAATACTGGCCGCGGCCGTTCACGGCGGCGTGCCAGAGGTCATCGATGGTGCGTGCATCGCCCCCGCTATTGGGCGGTACGGGCCAATCGGCCGCACCCGACACGATGTCGGCGAAGTCGCCACTGGTCTGCGTGAGGTAGTTGCGGTCGTATCTCAAGGTCCCGCTGACACCCAGACCGATGGTGAAGGTCGTCATGTGCTGATGGGTGGCCGTGTCCCGGCCAGCGGCCTTGAGGCTGTTGGTGCAGACGTTCTGTTCGGTGCCCGACGAGCTGGACGTGCAGTTGCCCAGCGCCGAGCTCCGGAGATCGGTGGTGTAGTAGTACTGTGCGACGTCCGCCAGGGTGTTCGACGACTTGGCCGGCGTGGAGGTGCTGGACGTTGCCGTCGCGTACACGATGCCGTTGGCCTTCTGCGATGCGTCGGCGACGTTGGTCCCTGACGTATTCGGCAGTACATAGGTGCCGGCCCGGCAGGTGCCGCCGCTGCTGCCGTTCCCGGGTGCCGACGGGGTGGCCGGTGTCCAATCGGTCCCATTGGATGATGTCTGAAGCGTTTCGCGAACCCGGTACTGGCCGCCGCTGCAGCCATTTCCGTTGCGCGAGCCCACTCGATAGGCAGTGCGCTCATACGTGGTCACGGTGACAGTGCCGTCATGCATGGGCCGATCGACGCCAATGCCATCGGTGTTGCCAACGTTGTTGCCGCTCAGGTCCCTGGGGCCGTAGCTGTCGTTGACGGAATCGTTCCAGTAGCCATCGGTCGATAGCAGCGCATAGTTGCGCTGGCAGGAGTACTGCACCGGGTCCGAAGTCTGACCGCTGGCTTTGTTCGCGTAGTACTGGCCGATCTTCGAGAGGGCGCCGCGCAGCGGCGTGGAGCCGTTGGCTGTCGAGTTGTAGAGCTTGGTGAAGACCGTGCTCTTGTGCGTGCCGTCGAACACGCCCACCGGCTCGAATCCGCTGCTGGTCGCCGCCGTCTTGCTGCTGTTGATGGTGGAGAAGCCCACGCGGTAGCCATCGTTCAACGCTTCGAAGGCTCTCCCCACGGCCGTGCGCATGAGGAAAGTGCGCTTGCGATAGTAAGAGTACCAGTTGGCATAGTTCTGTCTTTGTTCGGCCGACTGATCGAGAATGACGACCTTCTGGAAGACATTGCTGCCGGGCGCGCTGCCCTCGTTGCTCATGCACTGCTTGTAAAAGTCGGTGCTCGTGTCCACGTCCCCGGAGCTGTCATACCTCCAGCTCATGGGTGGAACTGCGGTCTTGTCGCCGGTGTACCTGTAGTAGTAGCGCTTGCCGACCTGGCGCGTCTGCGTGATCTCCCAGGAGTTCCTGCTACCGGAGCCGGCTTTCGAAGTGACGTTGACGGTCAGCGTCCAGGTCCCGCCCGATGCGCTCCACCCCGTCACCACACCGCGCATCCAGCGAGCCGTCGCCCAGGTGGAGCTGTCCAGAGTCACTTCATCGCCGATCTTGAATGTGTCCGCCGCGTTGGCGGAACCACTGACAACGAAGCTCTTGGTGCCTGTTCCGATCTCGACATTGCTGCTGCTTGAGCGCTCCACCGAAACGGTATCTGTATCCCCGAGGTTAGTTTTCGAGTTGCCACCCTGGAATCCGTCATTCCATGCGCTGTTGAAATCGGCTGGATCGTAGGAGGTCCCGTCCGCCTTGCGGGGCGGCTCGTAGGTGAAGGTCGGGTCATACGCCACGCCATTGCACTGGGATGACCAGTAGCCGTACTTGGTGCTGTAGGGCTCGTCCGTGGCATCCCGCGAGCGCCCCAGTTCGTCGGGCATGTAGCTCCAGTTCATGGAGCCGGAGTCGTCCAGGACGAACATCAGGTTCGGCTTGGCCTTGACATTGGGCCGCGTGGCCAGCGGCTCGTCACTGATCGACGTCTGGGCCGCCAGGGCGTTGGAGGCAACGGCCTCCAGCACCAGGAGTGCCGCGCACAGGGCCAAGGGACGCGCTGTCGCGAATCGTCGGAAAAGGGGCTGAGAGATCATGACGGGACTCCTCCTGCGGGCTCTAATGGGCCGGTGCTACTGGAAGCTGACGATGGTTTCGGTGAAGCTGACGGTGTTGCGCGCACCGCGCGCGCGCACCACGATCCGGTAGTAGGGCCCGCTGGGCGCCTCGAAGCGAGCATGCGAGCCGTAGGCCAGCGCGCCGCGGCCGGAGGCACCGCCCGTGCTGCCCAAAGGCTTGGCGCAGTTGTTGTTGACCGTGTCGCTGGCGCTGCCGGGCTTGCTGCAGAGCCTGAAGATCGTGTAGCGCAGCTCATTGCCGTTGACCGTGCCGCCCGAGGCCGATTTCAGCGTGCAACTGGCATAGCTGCCCGTGGGGGCGTAGCGGCATTCACGGTCGGGGTCCGAGGAGCCGCTGCCCCAGTCGATGAGCTTGCGCGCGGCGTTGCCCACGTATTGCTGGCCCGTCACGTCCACCGGCGTCGTCCGATCGTCGGCGTTGAGTTCCTTGGTGCTTGCGTAGTAGCCGCTGGCGGCGATGTCCTCTTCGAGCGAAGCGACGTTGGTTTTCAGCCAGGCGACGGCCTCGCGCGATGCCTGGTCGGCCGCGACCGTGGCGTCCTGCTTGAAGCCGACGTTGCCCAGCACCAGCGCGCCGCTATCGATTGAGCGCACCAGCGCCAAGGTGGCCAATGCCAGCGAAACCAGCGCGATGAGCGCGAAGATCAGCGAGACGCCGCGCTGGCGCCTGTAGGGGGCGTGCATCATGACGACTTGGAGTTCCATAGCATGTTGCGCAGCGGCACGATGGTGTCGTAGACCTTGTAGCGGTAGTGCTGCCAGTCGCTGACGTGATTGATCCTGAGCGTCAGCGGAGTGCCGGTGCCCACCTGCCACTGGGGGGCCGAGGTGGTGACGGGGTCACGCTCGTACTGGGTGCTGCGCGCCACCAGGGCCAGCCGCACGGCGAGCACGCGCTCCCAGTCGGCCGCGGTGGTGGGCGTGGTGTTGTCGTAGGTGTCGATCTGGCCGTCGCCGGTCGTGTCCTTGCCGTACATCGCCTGCAGATTGACGATCTGGGGGTACAGGTCTTCGGCGGTGCTGGTGGCTGCGCCGCTGGTCTGCGCGCGCACCTGCAGCGATTCGTTGTCGATCGAGTACGTCCTGTGGGACAGGCGCCCCAGGTTCAGCAGGAAGGCGCCGCGTTCGTAGCCGGCTTCAGGGAACACGTCGCTGGTGTTCCATGGGTTGGAGCCCGTGGTGTGTGGGATGCGTCTGGCCGTGAGGGTGGCGCTGGTCGGCGATTCGGCATTGCCGTCGTCGGTCACGGAGAACACGGCGCACCACTGGTCCGCGTTGTACTGCCCGTCGCGGGGCACGGCGATCATCAAGTCGCCAGCGGTCACACCCAGGGAGGAGCCGACCTCGAACGCGCCGGCGTCTTTGGCGTGGTCGGTGCTGACGGGCATGGGCGCGGAGAAGTTCGCCGTCTGGCCCTGCAGGATGGTGATGGTGTCCGGCGCGCCATCGGCACCATCGACGATGACGACCGGGGCCAGCACCGGCGCGAAGTCGATGGCGGCAGAGTCTGCCGGGGCGGCTGGGTCCTTGAACTTGCCCTTGACGGGGCAGCCCAGCGCCACGGGGTTGCTGGCCACACCATAGCCGGACATCTGCAGCTCGCGCTGCAGCGTGTACAGCGCCAGCGTACCGTTGACCTGGGCGTCGCTGCCGGACGAGATCGTGCGCTTCTTGCCTTCCGTGACGGCCATCGTCTGGGTGATGACCAGCACGGTGAGCATGCCCAGCACGATGCCGACCATGAGCTCGACCAGCGTGAAGCCGCGCTGCAGGCGTCGCCGCGGCAGGGAAAAGTGCAGGGTGTTCATCAGATGGACTTCGGCACTACGGTGCTTTGCGTGACGTAGCGATGGGTCTGCCCGTCGGGCAGCGTCCAGGTGATGGTGATCGACACGTCGCCCGTGCTGCTGTCGACCGTGATGGCGGCATCCCCGCCGGGCAGGACCTGGCCGACCTTGGTGCGCCACTCGGTGCAACTGCTGGCTTCGCAGCCGTCGGCGCCGTCGAAGTTCGCGATCTCGTCGATATGGGTCCACATGCGTGCCAGGGCCTCGCTGGCGAGGTAGGCGGCGTCCGCGCGCAGCTTGGACTCGGTCTGTGTCTGTGTCAGCCGGCTCTGCATGCCGACCAGGCCCAGCACGCCGAGCATGAAGATCAGCAGGGCGACCAGGATCTCGATCATCACCACGCCGCGTTGGACAGCCGCGCGCGGCGTCCGGCGGCGGATGGGTGCGGGTTTCAGCATTTGCGCGGATCTCCGTCGGTGATGGATTCGCTGGGATCGCACATGCGCACGCTGCCAGCAGGTGTGACGAGCAGGCGTAGCGGCCGGTAGGTCGTGTCGTCGTTCGGCCCCGTGACGTCGATGCGCGCGATGCCGCTGCCGCTACCGACATCGATGGCGCGGCCGAAGCCGTTGAAGGTGACGGTGGTGGCCGCGCTGTCATCGCCGGCCACGGCGGTGACGTTCACGCGGCCGCCCGCGTCGCCGGCCGTCCGGGAGGCCAGGATCGGCGGAGACGACTGCTCGTTGCCCCCGCACTCGGATGCCGGTGAAGACGTGCTGACGACCCACGAGCCACTGGCCGATGACAGGGCGCAGCTGTCGTCCATGGTGTGCGGGCTTGTCAGCGAGACGAGAAAGAAGGACACCTCCCGATTGCCCTTGATCGCTTCGTTGCGTGCGGTCTGCAGTCCCTGTTGCAGCGCTTCGGTCGTGTTGCGGATGCGGGTGTTGTCGAGCCAGGTGCCGATCGATGGCAAGGCCGCCATCAGCAGGAACCCCAGCACCGCGATGCTGACGATCAGCTCGACCAGCGTGAAGCCTCGTTGCCGCATGGTGCCTGTGCCTCTCAGCAACTGCTGCTGCTCGTCAGCCAGCAGGTGGCCGTGCTGGTGCTGCCCTTGAACTGGGTCGTGGCACGGTCGCCGCGGTGATTGATGGTGTAGGTATGGCCCGTTGCCCGGTCGGATGCGCCGGTGGCCGTGATGGTGTAGCCCTGGCCGCTGTCACTGGTGGCACAGGTGTAGGTGAAGCGGCCGGTGGTGATCGGAAAGGTGTTCCAGCTGCTGGCACTGCTGTCCGCGGCGCAGGCTGCGTCACTGCCGTAGTTGCGGTTGTCCTGGTAGTACTGCTCCATCTTGGTCCGGTAATCGGACAGGCCGCTGAACGCCTCGGGCAGTTGCCCACGCCGCACATAGTCGTTGTACGAGGGCAGCGCGATGGCCGCCAGGATGCCGATCACGGCCACCACGATCATGACCTCGATGAGCGTGAAGCCGCGGGTGGCACGGCCGTGGCGGAAATGGAGGGGATGTTGCAAAGCCATGGTCTTTCGGAAGGAGGAGCACCGCGGGCGCCACCGCGAGGTGTGCGCACGAAGACACAATGGTCACAGAATGTCCGCAATTGTTTTCAATTGCAAACCCGCTGGTCCGCGCATCCGCGCCACTCGTCGGCCGGTGTCCAGGCGCCGAAGCGCGTCAGATCAGGGGGCTACGCGATGGCTTGGCTCTGTGCGTGATAGTGAGCACTTCCATTTGGCAATGGGGCGATCGCCTGCCCTTGCCCGCTTGCCAGGGAACAAGCCCACCCGCTGCAGCGGGTGGGGATTGCGGGCTCAGCCCGCCACCCAGCTCCCCGACTTGCCTCCGTGCTTCTCCAGCACGCGCACGCCGGTGATGGCCATGCCCCGGTCCACCGCCTTGCACATGTCGTAGACCGTCAGCAGAGCCACCTGCACGCTGGTGAGCGCTTCCATCTCCACGCCGGTCGGGCCGACGGTCTCGACGGTGGCGGTGCAGCGCACGTGCGGCACGGGCGCGGCGGCGGTCTCGAAGTCGACGGCTACCCGCGTCAGCGCCAGCGGGTGGCACAGCGGGACGAGGTCGCTGGTCTTCTTGGCGGCCTGGATGCCGGCGATGCGGGCCACGCCGAGCACGTCGCCCTTCTTCGCGCTGCCCGACTCGATCAGCGCCAGCGTCTCGGCCCGCATCTCGATGACGCCCGTGGCCACGGCCACCCGCCGGGTGGCGGGCTTGCCCGCCACGTCGACCATGTGGGCCTGGCCCTGGGCGTCGAAGTGGGTGAGGGGCGAGGAGGCGGCGGGCGAACTCATGCTGAACGATCGGCGGTGTGGCGCATCATACGGGCCGGGTCCGGCGGCCGCCCGCCGCTGCCCGCACGCCCGACGAGAACCGCCGACCGATGCTTCGACCGCCTCTGCCCCCGCGTCCTCCTGCCTTCCGCCATGCACGCCCGCTGCTGGCCGCCCTGCTGATCGCCTCCCAGGTCCTGTGGCCGCTGCAGGGCCATGCCCAGGTGCAGACGCTGCCCGGCCTGTCCGACGGCGCGGAGATGACCGCCACCGCCGAGCGCCAGCTGGGCGACCGCATCGCCCGCGAGCTGTACCGCGACCCGGACTACGTCGACGACCCGGTGCTGGCGGACTACGTGCAGGACATCTGGCAGCGCCTGCTGGCCGCCGCCCGCACGCGCGGCGAGCTCACCCCCGAACTGGACGAGCGCTACGCCTGGCAGGTGATGATCGGCCGCGACCGCACCGTCAACGCCTTCGCGCTGCCCGGCGGCTACCTGGGCCTGCACACGGGGCTGATCGCGATCACCGAGACCCGCGACGAACTGGCCTCGGTGCTGGGGCACGAGCTGACGCACGTGACGCAGCGCCACATCTCGCGCATGCTGACCCAGCAGAGCCGCCAGGCCCCGCTGCTGCTGGCCGCCATGATCCTCGGCGGCCTGGCCGCGGCCAAGAGCAGGAGCGGCGGCGACCTGGGCATGGCGGCGATGGTCGGCGGCCAGGCCATGGCCATGCAGAAGCAGCTGGACTTCTCGCGCGACATGGAGCGCGAGGCCGACCGCATCGGCTTCGGCGTGATGACGCAGGCGGGCTTCTCGCCGCGCGGCGCGGCCGCGATGTTCGAGAAGCTGCAGTACGCCTCGCGGCTGAACGACAACGGCTCCTATCCCTACCTGCGCAGCCACCCGCTGACCGGCGAGCGCCTCACGGAGATGGAGGCGCGCTTCCAGTTCCGCACCGAGGCGGTCGCGCCGCTGGCGCCGCAGATGGAGCACGCCATGATCGCGGCCCGCGCCCGGGTGCTCAGCCGCCCCGGCGCCGACCTGCTGCGCCAGTGGCTGCAGGCGGTCGACAGCAGCGAGTTCGCCCGCGCCCGCCCGGCGCAGCAGGCCGGCATGCTCTATGCCGCCGCCCGCTCCGCCGTCGAACTGCGGGACCTGAAGGCCGCCCGTGCCCTGGCCGCGCGCCTGGCCGCCCGCGTGCAGGGCGACGCGCCGGCCGAGCGGCTGGCCCGGCTGCTGCAGGCGGAGGTGGAGCTGGACGCCGGCAATGGCCCCGCCGCGGCGGCGCTGCTGGACCCGAAGGCGCATCCGAAGGACCGCGCGGAACTGGTGCTCGCGGCGCAGGCCGCCGTCGCCGCCCGCCAGCCGGACGGCGTGGCCGCGCTGCTGCGCGACTGGGTGGCGCTGCATCCGCGCGACGCGACCGCGTGGCGCACGCTGTCGGCGGTGTACGGGGCTCAGGGCGAGACGCTGCGCGCCATCCGTGCCGACGCCGAGGCCAACGTCGCGGTGCTCGACTACGTCGCCGCGCGCGACCGCTTCCGCGCCGCGCAGGACTGGGTGCGCCAGGCCGGCCCCGGCACGAGGGTGGACCACTACGAGGCGTCGATCATCGACACCCGCGCGCGCGAGGTGGAGGCCAGGGCGAAGGAGCAGCTCGCCGACAAGGACAAGCCGCTGCAGTAAATAGGCGGCGGCCGCCGGCTCAGCGCTTGCCCAGCAGCCCGCCCAGCGCCGCCTCGATCAGCACCCCGAGGATCGAGTACAGCAGCGAGCCCAGCACCGCCGCCCAGAAGCCGCTGACGTGGAAGCCCTGCAGCAGTCCCGAGGCGGCCCAGAACAGCAGGGCGTTGATGACGAAGAGGAACAGGCCCAGCGTGACGATGGTGACCGGAAAGGTGAGCACCACCAGCACCGGCCGCACGACCATGTTCAGCAGGCCGATCACCGCCGCGGCGATGAGCGCGCTGCCGAAGCTCGCCACCTGCACGCCGCCATAGAGATAAGCCACTGCCAGCAGCGCCACAGCGCTGAGCAGCCATTTGAGGATCAGACGCATGGCCGCAGCATAGCGGCAATGCCGCTGCAGCAGCGGCCTATTCCGCCAGCTCGTTCGCCAGCACCAGCAGCGCGCCCATGCCGGCCACCGCGCCGGGCAGCGCCCAGCCGGACTGCGCCGGCTGCTGGCCCACCGCCACCGGCTCCATGTCCACGCCCACCTTCGGGCGGCGGGCATCGACGACGGGCACGGCGCCGTGCTCGAGCTGCAGCTTGCGGGTCAGCTCGACCAGCGGGCCTTTGGCCAGCACTGCCGTCACCTGCGCGCCGCCGGCCGTGAGGGCCGGGGCCATGGTTTCCTGCGCGCGCGCGAACCACTTGGCGCGCCAGTTCTCGCGTGCGCTGTGGCTCACCCACTTGCTGATGCGGTGCGTCATGCGCGGGGCGCAGGCCACCAGCACCCAGTGCCGCGGCGCGCCGCCGGCCGTGGCGGGGGCGAGCCGTTCGAGGTGTTCGCGGGCGTAGGCCGCGTCATCGACGTAGAGAATGATCTTGTCGCTCATCTCGAATCTCCTCCAGGGAGGGCGGCTCGCGCCGGGATGGAAGGCCGCGCCCGGGGGCGCGGCGGCAGGTGCGGACAGTGTGCCAGATCAGCCGTGCTGCGCGCCACCACCGGTGCGGCGCGAGGCCAGCAGCTTGCCGATCGCCAGCACCAGCAGCGCGCCGGCGACGTGGGCCGTCCAGTACAGCGTGTCGGAGATGACGGCCTGGCCGTCGGCGCCCACGGTGCCCAGCTTGGGCATCCAGGTCCACTTCTCGGTGTTGACGAAGGCGGGGTCCGTCACCAGCATGCCGCCGGCGATCCAGCCCAGCAGCATGCCGCCCAGGGTGATGATCAGCGGGAAGCGCTCCATCAGCTTGATGACGAGCTGGCTGCCCCAGACGATGATCGGGATCGAGATCAGCAGGCCCAGCACCACGAGCAGCATCGAGTGGTCGCCCGCGTTCTGCGCGGCGCCGGCGATGGCGATCACGTTGTCCACGCTCATCACCAGGTCGGCCACGATGATGGTCTTGATGGCCGCCAGCAGCCTGTCGCTGCCCTGGATGTCGCCGTGGCCGTCCTCGTCGGGGGCCAGCAGCTTCACGCCGATCCACACCAGCAGGATGGCGCCGACGAACTTGAGGAACGGGATGTTCAGCAGAGTCATCGCGAACGCGATGAGGATGACGCGCAGGATGATGGCGCCGGCGGTGCCGAAGATGATGCCCTTGGTGCGCTGCGCGGGCGGCAGCTTGCGGCAGGCCAGCGCGATCACCACGGCGTTGTCGCCGCCGAGCAGGATGTCGATGATGATGATCTGGCCCAGCGCGACCCAGAACTCGGGAGCAGTCAGAAATTCCATAGGTTCCTCAGTGTCAGCCACGGATGGGAAGGCGCGTGGGGACGCTGCTTCCCGCTTTGACCTGCCAGGGGCGACGGCCCAGGATGCATGGACCGCACACCGAAGAACGTGAGGGACCGACGCATGACCTTGACCAGCCCGAAGAAGGCTCAATCAAAGGTCTTGCTCGGCTGGCGCGGCGCATGGCGCTGCGCGCTCTGCCCGATCTGCCGGAAGCGGATGCTTCGTATTGACGACAGATCGACGGACCGCGGCGGGTGCATCCGCGTGGATGCATCGACGGGCCGGGAGCTACTCCCCCTCGAATCCGCGGATTGGACCACAGCCCATGCCGGCAGCGCAAGGAGGCCGCACGGCCCGGCGGGGCACCGGCGCTGCGCCTAAGATCGGCGCCCCGCGGCGTGCGCCGCCCTTTTTCCGAGTTGTTTCCCTTCCCTTTTTCCATGGCCGGCATCCACATCACCGACATCGAGGCCGCCATCAACTTCTGGCGCGAGCGCAAGCCCTCGCCCGACGGCCTGACGCTGGCGCCCGAGGTGCGGGCGCTGGCCGAGGTGTATGCGCTCATGGTCTTCCACGGCGAGGACGAGGCCGACGAGGTCGGCTTCCCGCCGCGGGCCTGGGACGCCTGGCTGGCGTGGTACGGGACCACGCCCGATACGCCCTGCATCGCCATCTGCTCGACCAGCCAGGGCGACGACGAATGCAAGGGCTGCGGGCGCAGCTTCGAGGAAGTGCAGCACTGGCCCGCCATGACGCCGGCCGAGAAGCGCCGGACCTGGCGCCGCATCACCATGCAGGACACGGCCTGGCGCTTCAACCGCTACGCCGAGCGCGCGCGCGAGGCCGAGGCTGCGCGCCGCACCGCCGCCGCGGCGCCGGCCGGCGAAGGCAGCCCTTCGGCGGCCTGATCCGGCCCGACCGACCGAGGCCCCATGCGCCGGCTGGCCCAGGCTCCCAACCTCGCCATCGCCACGCTGTGGGCCGATGCGTTGCGCGCCGAGGGGCTGGACGTGACGGTGCAGCGCGAGTACCTCGGCGCCGCCGCCGGCGAGCTGCCGCCCGACCAATGCCTGCCCGAGTTGTGGATCGGCGACGACGCGCAGCACGCCCTGGCGCTGCGCCTGCTGGCGGCGCTCCGGCATCCGCCGCAGCGGCAGTGGCACTGCGCCTGCGGCGAGTTCGTCGAGGGCGGATTCGAGCAGTGCTGGCACTGCGGGGCGCCGATGCCGGGCGCTTGAGGCGGAAGCGCGTTCAGCCCCATTCAACCGTTCACGCTGAGCTTGTCGAAGCGCCGCCCCCGGCTTCGACAGGCTCAGCCCGAACGGTGTCTGTGGTTCGAAGATCCGCGGCAGGCGATGCGCTACTTCCAGCGCACCGGCTCGATGTCCACCGAGCGCGTGCCGTCGCCCAGCATCAGCACGCCCTCCTGGAGCGTCGCCTGCAGCCGCATGCTGCGCTGCGCCAGCGCGCCGAGCTGCTGCACGGCGGCGGTCGGCAGGCGCCACACCTCCAGGCCGGCCAGGCGCGCGAGCTTGCCCTCGATGCCCCGCCACCACACCTCGGCCGCGTGGCCGTAGGCGTACAGGCGCACGGCATCGGCCTTGCCGCAGGCCTTGGCGATCGGGCGTTCCTCGGGCTGGCCCACCTCCATCCACAGGCGCGTGCGCCCGGTGAAGTCGCGCAGCCAGACGTCGGGCTCGTCCGGGTCCGACAGGCCGGCGCCGAAGGCCAGGGTGCCGTCGCCGCTGCAGCGGTCCTGCAGTTCGTGCGCGTTGAGCGCCAGCGCGACGAGCCGCACCATCATGCGTTCGTCGGTCTCGCTCGGGTGCCGGGCCAGGGTGAGGGCGTGGTCGGCGTAGTAGCCGTGGTCGATGTCGGCCACGGCCACCTCGGCCTTGAAGACGGTGGATTTGAGCGCCACCGGGTCAGACGCGCCGGGCGAGTTCGGCCGCCTTGCCGGTGTAGCTGCCGGGCGTCATGGCCAGCAGCCGTTCCTTCTCGGCCTCGGGGATGTCCAGCGAGCGGATCAGCGCGTGCAGCGCCTCGGCCGTGACGGCCTGGCCGCGCGTGACCTCCTTGAGCTTCTCGTAGGCGCCGGGCACGCCGAAGCGGCGCATCACGGTCTGGATCGGCTCGGCCAGCACCTCCCAGCTCGCGTCCAGGTCGGCGGCCAGCGCGGACTCGTTCAGCTCCAGCTTGCCCAGGCCGGTGGCCAGGCTCGCATAGGCCAGCACCGCGTAGCCGAAGGCCACGCCGATGTTGCGCAGCACGGTGCTGTCGGTCAGGTCGCGCTGCCAGCGGCTGATCGGCAGCTTCTCGGAGAGGTGGCGCAGCAGCGCATTGGCCAGGCCCAGGTTGCCCTCGGCGTTCTCGAAGTCGATCGGGTTGACCTTGTGCGGCATGGTCGAGGAACCGATCTCGCCGGCCTTCAGCCGCTGCTTGAAGTAGCCCAGGCTGACGTAGCCCCACACGTCGCGCGAGAAGTCGATGAGGATGGTGTTGGCGCGCGCCACCGCGTCGAACAGCTCGGCCATGTAGTCGTGCGGCTCGATCTGGATGCTGTAGGGCTGGAACGTGAGGCCCAGGCCCTGCGGCGCGGGCGTCTCGACCACCTTGCGGCTGAAGGCCTCCCAGTCGAAGCCGGGCCAGGCCGCCAGGTGCGCGTTGTAGTTGCCCACGGCGCCGTTCATCTTGCCCAGCAGCTTCACCGCGGCGATGGCGGAGCGCGCATTGGCCAGGCGCACCGCCACGTTGGCGATCTCCTTGCCCACGGTGGTGGGGCTGGCGGTCTGGCCGTGGGTGCGGCTGAGCATGGGCACGGCGGCGAAGTCGTGCGCCATCTTCTTCAGGGTGGCGACGATGCCGTCCAGCGCCGGCAGCAGCACCTGCTCGCGCGCGGCCTGGATCTGCAGCGCGTGGCTGGTGTTGTTGATGTCCTCGCTGGTGCAGGCGAAGTGCACGAACTCGGCGGCCGACTCCAGCTCGGGCCGGGCCTCGAACTTGGACTTGATCCAGTATTCCACCGCCTTGACGTCGTGGTTGGTGGTCTTCTCGATCTCCTTGATCGCCAGCGCGTCGGCCTCGCCGAAGTGCGACACCAGCCCCATCAGGTACTTGCGCGCGCCGGGCGTGAGCGGCTTGAACTCGGCGAAGCCGGCGTCCGACAGCGCGATGAACCAGGCCACCTCCACCTGCACGCGGCGGTGCATGTAGCCCTGTTCGCTCATCAGCGGGCGCAGCGCGGCGAGCCGGCCGGCGTAGCGGCCATCGAGGGGGGAGAGGGCGGAAACGGGGGAGAAGCTCATCCCGGAATTGTAGGAGCCGGCCTCCCGCGGGCGGGCCGCGGGCGCGGGGCCGCGCCCGTAGAATCCGGCCGCCACAATGACCACGCCCCCCGGGGGCGCCCGCGCATGAAACTCATCGGATCGACCGCCAGTCCGTACGTTCGGAAGGTGCGCGTCGTGCTGGCCGAGAAACGGCTGGACTGCCAGTTCATCCACGAGGATGTCTGGTCCGATGACACCACCATCTCCGCCTCCAACCCGCTGGGCAAGGTGCCCTGCCTGGTCATGGACGGCGGCGAGGCGATGTTCGACTCGCGCGTGATCGTCGAGTACCTGGACACCCTCTCGCCGGTGGGCAAGCTCATCCCGCCCTCGGGCCGCGAGCGGGCCGAGGTCAAGACCTGGGAGGCGCTGGCCGACGGCGTGATGGACGCCGGCGTGCTGTGGCGCATGGAGGCCATCTGGCCCAAGCGCGCCGAGGGCGAGCGCAGCCAGGCCTGGATGGACCGCCAGCGCGGCAAGGTCGAGGCCGGCATCGCCGCCATGGCCAAGGGCCTGGGCGACAAGCCCTTCTGCAGCGGCATCCACTTGAGCCTGTCCGACATCGCGGTGGGCTGCGCGCTGGGCTGGATCGCCTTCCGCTTCCCCGAGGTCGACTGGCGCGGCCGGCACCCCGAGCTGGCGCGCCTGCACGACAAGCTGCTGCAGCGGCCCAGCTTCGCCGACACCCTGCCGCAGTAGACGCGTCGCCCAATTCCCAAACGCAAGAAGGGCGCCTCGTCGGGCGCCCTTTGCGTTCGTGCCGCCTGCATCGGCAGGCCGGCGGAAATAAAAATGCTGCGAAGCGCCCCGAAACGAAAGGAGGGAGGGAGGGAGGAGGAGAAGAGTCGCTCCGGGATTGCAGCCGGGGCCGAGAAGGCCCGGAAGGCTTCGCAGCAGCAAACCGTGCCGCCATCATGCGTGGCGGCGAAGTGTGGGAACGTAGGCGGAGGGCGACGGTTCCGGCGACTTCGTAAACGTTTGTGTCGCAGGGGTCAGTGCACGGCCGCCAACTCGCGCTCGACGGCATGCACGAAGCCCAGGTCGTCGGGCGAGGTCATGCTGGACCAGGCGCGCACCACCCGTCCGTCGCGGGCGATCAGGTACTTGTAGAAGTTCCACTTGGGCGTGGTGCCGCTGGCGCGCGCCAGCTCGCGGAACAGCGGGTTCGCGTCCGCGCCGCGCACGGCCGACTTGGCGAACATCGGGAATTTCACGCCGAAGGTGTTCTCGCAGAACTCGGCGATCTGCTTGTT